>CAIXBE010000391.1 GCA_903917595.1 uncultured Rhodobacterales bacterium | reverse complement strand
GGGTCACCATTGCAACTGCTGACTACGTCAAGCGTATGCCTGCTGATTGCTTCATTGATGTTAAAGAAATCAAACCCGAGCTCACACCAGCCAAAATCACGCCACGTTCCTCGCCGTTGAGGTGCTTGTACCGTTTGTCCATCGCAACATCCTAGGCCCCACGGGCGCTGGGTGTTGCACATGATGTTTGAGCCTAAGCTCTCCTGATTGGGTACTCTGTCGTTGATTGAAAAACCATGCAATTCAGGCCCACTGAGAAATCATAACCCATTGATTTCGTTAAATCCAGAATAATCCTGGGCGGGGAGAACTTCCACTCGGCCATGCGATTAACTTCCAAAAATAATTCTGACGGCAAACAAAAAGGCCGCCCGTAGGCGGCCTTTGGTCTGAGGTTGCCTGTGGGCAACTCACATTTTGAGATCGGCCCGGCGATACCACACCCGGCCCAGTTCATACTTTGGGCTGATCGGCACAATCTCCTTGGCATCCAGCCGGACTTTCATCCACTTGGGCGCCACACCTCGCGCTTCCGCATACTCCTTCAGGGAAATATGCTCTTTCAGGAATGCGTGCAGGTCGTCCAATGCGAAGATTCGGACACCGATGCCTTTTGCATTCGCGACCGAACGCTCTTCGACATAGGCCGCGCCATCCGCCCGACGCATTCTGGAAAGTGCATTCAGCCCATGGATCGGCATGTCGAGGATGCGCGCGGCTTCATCGAAACCAACCCCACCCTCGGATTTGGCCCGCGTCAGAATTTCGCGAACCTCTCGAGGATCGACTAGGACGGCTTTGAACTTCAGTGCAGGGTCGACGAACTCCACCTTGGCGAACATGCCCGATAGAATGCCGTTGATGATGTCGATGACCGGCCAGCGAGATGCTTCGGCGGCATCAACGATACTCAGCATACCCTCAGAGGGTGCCTGCACCTTTGTCGCGGCTCCCATCAGGCGGTTGAGGAACGCATCCGCGTCCGCCAGCGCAACATTCTTGAGAACGCCGCTCGCCTTGAGCGAATTGGGCATGAGACGAGGGATTGTACCGGTCCGGACCAGTTGTTCGGCCTGAACCCGATTGCAGTTCAGGTATTCTTGGAGATCGCGCGCCGGGATCGAGTTGCGAATGCGGGACATCAGATCTTCGCCATCAGCAGCGTCGAAAACCATTCCAGGATTCGATTGGTCCGGGTCACCGCTTGCCAGCCCTGCCAGAATGACAGCCCGGTTGATCGTTTTTGGATGATCACCGGCGGCCTTGGCGAGGCTTTGAACAGAGTGTACCCGCCGGCGGTCAACGGGGGTGCCGAGCAGGTCGATACCAGGTTGGATCGGAAAATTATCGAGGATGAACTCTCGAACGACTTCCCTAATGGGGCCAAACGGTTTGTCGTTCGAATTGAACTGGAGCCACTGGTAGAGGCGGCCGAATGCCATCTGTGGTCCGCCGTTGGACCCGCTGGCGTTGAAGCGAGAAAGTGCCAGCTGAAGCCCCTCGCGAACACCATCTTCGCCCTTGGCTGCGAAACTGAACCCAACGTCGCCAGCCTCGCGCCATTGCTCTTCAGTCACGGCCCGCAGGTCGATATGCGACCCAACCGCCAGAATGACCCCCAGCATTTCACAGGCCCGGGCCGCCAGATCGATAGGCTGTCCATCCAGCCATGCCGGACCGATTTCGCCGGAAAGACGCGCGAGAATGTAGTTTTGCAGACCGGACGGCGTAATCCGCTCAGCTTCCGCAACCATGGTTTTCAGCGTTTGGTCATCGGGCGCTACGGCAGACATCAACTGAAAGCGCTCGCCATAATCCGTGTTTTTCCGCCGGGTCAGACAGATGCCATGGCGACCGCAGGTGCGGACGCTCTCGATCTGCCATTCGATCCGGCCCACGCGGATGCCTGCAGATGCGCTGTCCAATTTCCCATCCTCCAGCAGGCAAGCCGGGCAGTAGCTCGTCTTGTCGAGGTAGGCGAATTCGGCATGAACAGCCTCTCCCGCGATCGAGCGCATACGCCCACCGAGGGGGCGGAATGTCATGCGCGACAGCGTCACGTCGGACAGGCCGGTCAATGCTCGGATTCTGGCGAAGTCAGGTTCCTTCGGCGTCATCACCGCGCCGCGGGACAGCTCAATGATGTCCAGGAATTGGTAGACGCCAGTGCGACCATGGAAGTGGGCCATCCTATTGAAATAGGAAGTCAGGCTTTCTCCGGGAATGACCGGAAGGATCGGGAGCATCGGCATGTTCAGGCCCTCTTCTTGTTGCGCTTGGCGGCCAACGCCGCCATTTCAGCCGAGATTTCGGTGTCCTTATCTTCGAGCTCGATTGCTGCCCAGTTTGCAGCCATGAAGACGTTTTGGCGGATGTCGCAGCTCTCCTTCTCGGCCCATGCGGTTGCGAAATGTTGCAGCCGGAGACTGGTCGCACCCTCATGCAATGCGCATTCGATCGCAGCGATGATGATCTCGATGCAGCGGCCGAACCGGTGCCGGCCAGCGTGGATCAGGCGGTTGATCACGTCGCCATCGAGGTCGGCGGGAAGTTTTGCGATCTCGGCGTAACCAGCGATGATGCCACGGAGGTTGTCATTGTCGACGCCGAAGGCCAACGGCTTGGGCATGATCTTGTGGAACCGGCGATTGATTTGCGGGTCGAGGCTGGTGATCTGGGACAACCTCTGCGTGCCACTGAGCAGCAGGACGATAGGATGATCACCCTGCATCAGCCCTTTGAGCATCTTGAACATGTTGTTGGTTTCGACCGAGGCAGTCTGCCCGAAGAGGTCGTGCGCCTCGTCCAGCCACAGGAGTTGGATTCCCATGAGGGCGATGCGGTGGCGAACCATGTCCCAGACCTCATAGACTTTTGCGCGATCACTGATCTTGTCGACGCCCAGCTTCTTCAGGATCAGGGCGCCGAGACTCCGAAGGGTTGCGGGGCTTTCCACCTTGACATGAAGCCAGCGCGGCATGCCGGTTTCAGGGTTGTGGGCCAAAGGCTTGAAATTGCGCATGACCTCGAAGGTGGTGGTGGACTTCCCGCTGCCCGACCCGTCGACGAACGAAATCGCCTGGGTCTCGGTCCCTGCCGTGAAGAGAACCGGCATGTGGGTAGGCTGACCGTCTTCGTCGGCCAGGAACAGGCGATTCAGCAGGCGCCCCAGAATCTGGTCGCGCTCGGTCACCACGTATTGGCTCCGGAGGGCGTCGACTGTCGATTTGATGGTTTTCGGGCAGGGGGACATTTGGTTTTCTCCGTGATTGGATTTCATTGCGGCGCTCATTTTTTGAACGCCCACGTTGCTTGGGACGGCGCGGCGGCATTGGCGGCACGCACCGCCTCCTCGGCGGGCGTCACCCGCAGCGGCATGACCGGCATGATCGACCGACCATAGCCATCCGAGGTCTCTGCGAGCGTCGCGCGGGGTTCGACCATCTCGAAGCTGGTCATTGCTTCGCGCTCGACCGCGGCGAACCGCTTTTCATCCCAGCCATGATCGATGACGCTGTATGCGAGCTTCCGTTCTGCGTTCAGGGCCTCGATATCGGAAATCGCTTGGAGAACGACCGCTTCATCCCACTCTTGGCGGTCTTTATCCCGCGCGCGCAGAGCACGCCGAACTTCTGCCCAGGTCGTCGCGTCGACATTCCTGAAAATATCGGAAACGGCGGGGACCTCGAACCATGCACCATCCAGATGGACTTCGACGGAACCGATGTTGCCATCGAACCACCGGATATCCACGTCCGCGACGCCTTTCTTCAGGTACCATGCGGCGAGTTGCGCCGAAGTGTACCGGATGCCCATCACCCTGATGCCGTCCTTTTGAACCTTGCGAGTCACAGGGATACCGAACGCGAGCCGCTTGCGGCGAAGGCTGGGGGCCGCCAACAGGGGGTAGTTGCCATCGGCGAGATCGGCTTCCCACTGCTGAAGGGGAGTCCGGCCACCGAGGCCCTCATGCGGGGTGTTGTGATAGATGTCGACGATCCAGCGGACCAGCGCATAGGCCAGATCTTCGAGCGAAAGGCATGCCCGCGCCTCGGCAGGGTGATTGGCGCGCGTCACGACATCGCCGAACGTCCGGCCGGAAAGCCGGGGAAACAGAGTTTGCTGCATCGTATTGAAACAGCTTTCCATTTTGCCGCGCATGCCCGGCTGACCTGCGATCGTCTGCACCTTGGTGATGCCGAGATCGACACAGGCGTTGGTGAACACTGTCGACTTGAAGGCGCTGCCATTGTCGACGAACAGGGTCTCCGGAGTTCCGAACATCGACCACGGGGTCAGGGCGCCGACTTGGTCAACGAATTGCCCCTTGTCGCTGACAACCATTTGCAGGCACTTGAGGGCGCTGCTGGTCTTGGGGTTCGGGGTAAGAACCATGCCGAGGACGCAGCGGGTCCTGTAGTCGACAGCCATCGCCAGCCACCAACGCATGGTGCTGATGAGTTGTTCGAGCTGTTTGGTGTCGTCGTCACCCGCGATCATGGAAAGGAGGCCGCTTTTCGACAGAATGGTGAGGAGGTCGACCTTCATTTCATCCATGCTGACGATCTGAAGCGGGCGGTCTGCCTCCATGCCATCCTTGACGGGGCGCATGCGCTTCATCGCCTCCTGCTGTCCATAACGGGCAACGAGCACGCGGAATTTGTCCATCTTCTTGATGAACTGGCGCACCGCTTCCCTGCCAGGGGCACGCAGTTCAGGTTCGCCACGCTCCTTCCGAAGCAGGTTTTCCTTCTCGAAGGCGAGTTTGACGTCCACGACGACGATGCGGATCGTCTTCCGTTGGAGGTTGAGGTACTCGACGTTGATGGTGTTCGCCATCAGTGCCATTTCATCAACCGTGAAGTAGCTGTTGGTGTTTCCCCGATTGGCCTGACTGTCGAGGAGGGCCTTCTTTCCATATTTCTTGTAAGCTGCGACCCATTTACGCAGCGTCCGGGCAGAAACTTCATCGGGCAGTTCCACCCGGAGCTTCGAGCGAGGCTTCACCCCTTCGCCAGCCTTCCAGGCTGCCAGTTTTGCATCCAGTTCCGGATCAGGCATTTCGTCGACGAGATACGCTGCCGCCGCGGCCCGGATGTCCGGCATTGCGGCTTTGATTTCCGCATCATTGACCTTGAAGGCCTTCTTTTGCTTCAGTTCGAGGTACCCTTGAACCATCGCATACCGCGCATCGATCCTTTTCTTGGCCGCACGGGACAACCCAGTCAGGAAAATGTCGTCAGAGGAGAGAGCCAGCTTGGGGCGAAGATGTTCCGGCATGAGGCCGAAAGGATAAACCTCGATCATGCCGGCACCATTCAGCCGGTTCAGCGTCCCCACATCATAGGTGAGTTTCCTGTGGGCATCAGCGATCGCCGAGAAGGTGACGGTCCCGTTGGTTTCGTAGGCGAAACGCCACTCATCTCCCCCGATCTTGTAGAGGTGATGCATGTCGATGCTGAAGGTGGGGTGGACGGCGATGTTCGTATTTGCCATTGGAATCTCCATCTTTGGCGGGGCTCGAAGGCCTGGGATTGGGGGCTCGAAGATGATTTCGGCAGCTTGTGCCGAAACCTGAGGTCGAATTTGGGGGCTTGGTTCTGCCCGCCGGGTCAGCGGCGCGGCAGGTGGACGATCGTCGTCGGGCGAATGATCTCGCGCTGGATAGCGCGCAGCATCCCCGACCGCATGAGACGGATCAGTGCGCGGTACCCGCGCGCCTGAAGTCCAGTTTCGATCGTCAGGTCACGAAGGGACCGGCCGCCCTCAGCAGGGATGGCCTTGGCGACGGCGAACGCGATCGCGTCGGCTTCGCCGTCGGGTTCACGCACTGCTGCGAACATCTGGGCGTTCCGCAGGTCGATTTGATTGATGTCGGCTTCGGTGACCAGGCGCACATCGTGGTAAAGTTGGGTGTGCTCCGTGGCCCACCAGGTGACGTTGCCCATCTTTTCCATGAAGGTGCGATCGTCGTAACGCTCACCGTTCTTGTCGCGGCTTCCGGGGCGGCTGTTCAGGCGCACCTCCGGCTTGACGGTATATGCGATGCGAATACCGCTCGTCAGAGTGGCAACAACATCGAAAACGTGAAGATCGAGATCGTCAGGGGCCCAGCCGAAGTGAAACTCTTCCTGTTCCCGCAACTCTGCGACGTCCTGCTTCGCATTGAGGAGATACAGGTTGCAGAGTTCGAGCCAGCTTTCGGCATTCTTGCGGGTACCATGACCGTCACCGAGAATAGTCTGGGCGGTGCAGTGTCCAGCCGAGGCGGCCGGGATATCCCGCTGGGCGATGGAAGGGAGGGGCAGATAGATTCCGCCTTGGTTGTCGTGCATAGGTCGTTCCTCTCGCGGGCTCCGGACGAGGGTCCGAAGCAACAAGCAAGACTGACCGCAGGGCTGCGGATCAGTCGGCTATCCCGCGAGGAGTGCGCGATGCGGCAGCCAGACGAACGCGCATGCCGAAAGGCACGAAAACCGTTGCGAACGTCGAGAAGGTGGAGGGGTTGGAGCGCTGCATCGACTTGGCTTTCATACCGTTGCCCCGACCGCAAATGCGTACGGGTTTCAAGACGTCTGTTCAGACGGCGAGTATGAGGAGACCGAGATGCTTTGCGTTTTCCATGGCGCCAAAGTCGATTCGTTTTCTGAAGAGTTCAAGAGGGAAAATCGTGCCAATCACTTCCAGGCTGCGAGCGTTGGGCTCCATTGCAACTGGCTTGCAGCAAATGGATTCAAAAAAATCATTGATAATCAAAATAATAGGAATTTCTTAACGCTTTTTCTGATGTGGCAAAAATAGCTCTCAAGGTATGTGCCGGATGTGCCTGTCCCAGAGATGTGCTCTGAAAGTTTATTTGAGATCAAAAATTCAGGTCGTGACTATTGTGTTTTATCTTGATTATGGTCAGGCTTTACGCCATATGTTGCCTCACACACGGGAGATGACCATGCAGATGACGAACCACATCGACGCCCGCATGAACCAGCGCGGGATACGCAAGGAACTGGTAGACTTGACCTTGGACATCGGCGAGATCGACGGTGACAGGTAGTCTTGACGTCCAAGATTATCGACGCCGAGATTGCCGGGCTACAGCGGCGCCTCAAGGCCTTGGGCGAAGCGCGCAAGAAAGGTGGCGTCGTAGTTGTTGCCGAAGGCGAAGCACTTCTAACAACGTATCGCGCAGGCAGCTTTAATGCTAAGCTTGCGAAAAATAAGCAGCCTCTGACTTTGGGATCAGTATGAACATTCTGAGCATTATCAAGCTCGCTCGCGGGTCGATGGGAGCAGGCGGCGCCTATGAAGCGGTAATCGAAATTGCGGCCAATATGGTCGGTGAAGAGCTTTCTTTCGATCAGCTGCGTTGCGCAGCGCGTGTTAGCACGAAGGAACTGCGGACCCTTCTGGAAACCGCTGCCGAAGCTTTGCTTCGCGCAGAACGCGAGGTCCGCTTCGGAATGATCTTGCAGATTTTCGACCAATTGGCAGCGGACGGCGGGGGCAGCGAGTTCTGGGCGAGCAGAGATATTTGCGGCCAGATTGTGCGCCTCGCGGGCGACGTCAACAGCGTTCGATTCACCTTTCCTGCAGCGTTTCGGGCATGCCTGACCTATGCCTTCCGAATGTCAGCGCAGGGCCAAAAAGTCCGCATCCATTATGCGGGCTGCATCGGTCTCGAGCACATCTTTTATGACGTTCTGGGAATTCTCGACATCCAGAACTGCTCCGCCGATGAACGCATGCCCTGGGACGACCTCGACGGGGAGCAGTATGAGCTGGAAGTCATGTTGCCGATGCTCGGGGCGCCCGTGCGCAACGCCGAGGAGCTGCCCAGCAACCTTTACGCCCAGATGCGGCTGATGCCGTCGAGGGCAAGCCGCCTCAATTATGAAACCCTGGCTATCGCCCATGCCTTGGCTCGGGCTGAATCGAAGGCGATGATCTTCGTGTCCGAAGGGGAACTTTTCCGGATGGTCGGAGCGGAAGCCACGACCCGCCAGAACCTCGTCGAAAGCGGCCGCCTGCGTGGTGTGATCAGCATCCCCGCAGGAATGCTCCATGACAGCACCATGGTTCGGTTCGGGCTGCTGGTGCTCGCAAAGGACGGTGAGTTCACAGAGTTGGTCCGGTTCGTTGACATGGGGCACCCAGACCTTTCACGCCCCTCGACCCGCGGACGCTTCACCATGCACAAGGACGCGCCCATCGAAGCGGTTTTCAATGGGCCACTGACGCATGACAAGCACCTCTCCTGGGACATCGCCACTCGTGAAATCGTTGAAAATAATTACGTTCTTACGCCTGCGCGATATCTCAACGCGGGCCCCAAGGAACAGATCGACGCTCTTCTGCGGAACAGCGAGGCCGTCGAACTGCCAGACCTTGTCGAGATGATCAGGCCAATCAATCTGCAGAAATCAGACGAGGCCGAATACACGATTTTCGAGGCCGCTCCGGGGGATGTCGGGATTCGCGGGTATTTGGATAAGCCTGGGCGCGCAATCGAGGTGGATCGGGCGACGTACAGCCGTGCTGCCAACCAGCAGTTGAAACCCGGAGACGTCCTCCTATCCATAAAGGGGACAATCGGCGTCGTCGGGATCGTGCCTGATACCGTGCCCGGTGCCGGTGAACGTGAGATCTGGACCGCAGGCCAATCCCTGATGATCCTGCGCACCAAAAAGCGCTCCGCCATCGATCCGATCGTCCTGTACGAATATTTGTCCGATGCCACTGTCCAAGCGTTCATCAAGTCCATGGCGGGCGGCACGGTCATCCAGAACCTCGGCATGAAGGACCTGAAGAACTTTCAAGTGCCAATTCCATCGGCTGAGGTCATGGCAGAGGTTCGCGCTCGGTTTAAGGAGCGCCAGAATATCTTCGAGGAAATCGCGCGCCTGCAGGAACGCGCGGCAGAAGTCCGGGCGGCCCACTGGCCGCACGCGGAGCTTGCGCAAACCGACTGAAATCAACCGGAGTCCACAGGAATGTAAGCTGCCCCCCCTCTACAAAGCGTAGAAACCTCTTACGCCGTGCTGTTCCGGGCCCGCGAACGGCTGGTGCATCAGCGCACGGAATTGATAAATGCACTGCGCGCGACGCTCTATGAATACGGGTATGTGGTGCCGCAGGGGACAGCACATCTCAAGCGGCTTGTGGAAGTCATCGAGACCGAAACCTCCGATCTTCCCGAACTGGCACGCAAGGAAGCGCGCGACCTGATTGAACAGATTGCGGAGAAAACGGATCGGATCGACGCCAAGGCCCGCAAAATCGCTGCCCAAGCCGCACTGACCCCGACAGCACGCAGGCTGCAAACGATGCCGGGGGTTGGGCCGATGACAGCGCTGG
>CAIXBE010000390.1 GCA_903917595.1 uncultured Rhodobacterales bacterium | reverse complement strand
TCGCGGGGCCGCGTTCAGCCCATTGCGCGGTGTAGACGGTTTCGCCCACGGCAAAGATCAGCACGACCATGGCCTCACCGGTGCCGCTGTCGCCGACCTGATCGCAGGCCAGCCAGGCGGCAAAGGCAGCGTCGGCCCCGGCCAGCGCCGGCGCGCCCAGATCCGTGACCCCCAGACCGCCCGGGCAAGCCGCCGCATAGCCGTTGGCCAGTTGCTCCGCCATGGCCATGGTGGCGTTGTAGGGATCAAGCCCGGTCGCCGCCCCGGCATAACCGGTCAGGGTCAACATCTGGCTCCAGGCATCGACCGTCTCACCGATGGGCAGAAATTCGACAATGGCGTTGCCCGATGAAGCGTCCGAGAATGCAGGCTCGGGCGCAAAGCTGTCAGGCAGGGTGATCGTGACCGTCCGGTCTAGAAGCAGCGACGACCAATCTTCGGCCATCGCGGGGGTGGCGGTAAGTGCGACAAGGGCAAGCGCGGCTTTCGCAAAACGGGTCATGCTGCAATAAGGCTCACGAATCATGAAGGTTGCTTGACAGAATCTGTTGCAGGGCCAACGCTTGCAAGGACAGTGTTCGTTCCCGGGGAGGATGCCGATGCTTGTCAGTCATATCCTGAAATCGAAAGCCGATGATGCCGTGGTGTCGATTGCGCCGGACGCAAGCGTCACCGAGGCTGTAGCGCTGCTGGCCACCCGCAAGATCGGGGCATTGATCGTGTCGAAAGACGGCAAGGCGGCAATGGGCATCCTGTCAGAACGCGACGTGGTGCGTGAACTGGGCAAGCGGGGGGCTGCGGTTCTGGCCGAAAAGGTGTCGGCGCTGATGACGGCAAAGCTGGTGTCGTGCCAGCGTGGCGACAAGACCGACGAAGTGTTGCAAAAGATGACCGATGGCCGGTTTCGCCACATGCCGGTGATCGAGGGCGGTCAGTTGGTCGGGATGATTTCCATCGGCGACGTGGTCAAAGCCCGCCTGTCCGAGCTTTCGGCCGAAAAGGACGCGCTGGAAGGGATGATCAAAGGGTTTTGAAAGCGGCTTTTCCGCCGTGATCGGTGTCATTGTTGGTGCAATGGTCAGCGAAGAGCGACCAAAGGAAGCGATGAGCGGCAGCTTTTCCCTTGCGCATAGCGGCGCAATATTGTTGCGTGCGCTGGTCAGGGCAGGGGGGATCCATGCGTATCGGGCTTTATCCGGGAACCTTTGATCCGGTCACTTTGGGCCATACCGACATCATCCAGCGCGCGATGGCGCTGGTTGACCGGCTGGTGATCGGCGTGGCGATCAACCGCGACAAGGGGCCGCTTTTCACCCTTGAAGAACGGGTCGCCATGGTCGAAGCCGAATGCGCCGCTATCACCGCAAAGACCGGGGGCGAGATCATCGTTCATCCGTTTGAAAATCTGCTGATCGACTGCGCCCGCGATGTGGGGGCCGGGATCATCATCCGTGGTCTGCGCGCGGTGGCTGATTTCGAGTATGAATTCCAGATGGTCGGCATGAACCGCGCCCTCGATTCCAGCATCGAGACGGTGTTCATGATGGCCGACGCCCGCCGACAGGCGATTGCGTCAAAGCTGGTCAAGGAGATTGCCCGGCTGGGCGGCGATGTGTCGAAATTCGTCCCGCCTCCGGTCGTGGGGGCGCTTGCAGACAAATATCGCTGACTGACGCTGGTCGATGGCCTTAGTCGTCAGTCACCATGCCGACGATGATCAGGACCTGATAGTCCAGCTGCCGGCAGCCGTCGACCACGGGCATCGCCGTACCGATCTCCATCGGGAAAAAGCCGGGATTGACCGACTTTGCCGAACAGGATTGCCCGGCGTCCAGCGGCGTATAGCGCGCGGCGCGGCAGCGCAGGTGGGTCACATCATAGATCGTCGCACCGCTGTCCAGCGACCAGGCCTGCGCGCCACTGGCATCTGCGGCCTCGACCGTCAGGACGGCCTGAATCTCGCGGCCACCGGTCACCACATAGCGACCGGGGGGCACCGGGAATGTAGGCGATTCCATGATCAGCCCGTGTTCTTCCAGCCACCAGTCCTGCGGATCCATGCTCCACCCTGCCGGGGCCTTGCCCCCAGCGGCCAGAAGCGCGTCAAAGCTGGACAGACGGACCCCGCGCGGACCGGGATCAACGGTCCAGATCCCCCAACTTTCCGCCCCGGTGCCTGACGTGGCGGTCTTGTCGCCAAGAACAGCCAGGTATTGGGTGGCGACGGGGGTGTAATGGGTGTCGGCCTTTGATGCTGCAGGCACCAGGCCAAGGGCCAGGAGGGCGGCGAGGATCAGGGATCGCATGTGTAGGGCCTTTGCGTCGGGACACCGGAAAGCTGGAGCATTCTAACCCTATTGCAAGGGCAAGGTCAGCAAAAACCAAAAGGGGGCCGCAAGGGCCCCCGGATCGTCATGTAGCTGGCAGCGCCCTCAGGCGGCCTTGCCGTAGACAGCCTCAAAGGCAATCCGCTCGGCGTCGGCCGGGAACACACCAATGTCCAGCGCGATATCGGCGGGCAGGTTGGCAATCTCGTTCCGGGTCGCGCGGTAGCGAGCGTGGTTCACAGCGGCGGTTTTCAGCAATTCGAATACGGTAAACATCTCTTAGTCCTTGTCCTGCGGGGGTTCATCCCCCTGCACAGCGCCTATGTAACCGAACTGATAGCTCTTACAACGGACAATGCTGCGGTGCGGCTATGCGAAAAACGCATGGCTAGGAGCGCAAAAGGGCACCCGAAGGCGCCCTTTCGGTCATCATTTCAACGGGTTCAGATCAGCTTGCCCATTGCCACAGCCGTATCAGCCATGCGGTTCGAGAAGCCCCATTCATTGTCATACCAGGTCAGGATCTGGACAAAGGTGCCGTCCATGACCTTGGTCTGGTCCATGTGGAAGATCGACGAATGCGGGTCGTGGTTGAAGTCGGACGAAACCAGCTTTTCATTGGTATAGCCCAGGATACCCTTCAGCGGGCCGTCGGCCGCCGCCGTGATTGCAGCGTTCACCTCTTCTACCGTGGTCGCGCGCTTGGCGATGAATTTCAGGTCGACCACGCTGACGTTCGGCGTCGGCACCCGCATCGCGAACCCGTCCAGCTTGCCCTTCAGTTCCGGCAGGACCAGACCCACGGCCTTGGCAGCGCCGGTCGAGGTCGGGATCATCGACAGGGCCGCCGCACGCCCGCGGTACAGGTCCTTGTGCATCGTATCCAGCGTCGGCTGGTCGCCGGTGTAGGAGTGGATGGTGGTCATCATCCCCTTTTCAATCCCGATTGCGTTGTTCAGGACATAGGCGACCGGCGACAGGCAGTTGGTGGTGCAGGACGCGTTCGACACGACGATATCGTCACGTGTCAGGGTGTTGTGGTTCACGCCGTAAACGATGGTCTTGTCCGCGCCGTCGCCCGGGGCCGAGATCAGCACCCGCTTGGAGCCGTTCTCAAGGTGTGCTGCGCATTTTTCCTTGGACGTGAAGATGCCCGTGCATTCCAGCACGATGTCGACATGCGCCCAAGGCAGATCAGCCGGGTTCTTCAGCGCAGTGACCAGCATATGACCCCGGCCGACGTCGATCCAGTCGGCCCCGGTTGTCACGGTGGCGGGAAACCGGCCATGCACCGAATCATAGCGCAGAAGATGCGCGTTGGTCTCGACCGGACCCAGATCGTTGATCGCGACCACCTCGATATCGGTGCGACCCGATTCCACGATGGCGCGCAGGATGTTGCGCCCGATGCGTCCAAACCCGTTGATCGCTACCTTGACCGCCATGTTTTATCCTCCGAAGCTGAGAGATCCGCCTTGATAGCGCTAACAAAGCGATATCGCACGGAATTGCAACCGCAGTTTGACGCGGTCAGCGCCAGAATGCCACCCATTCGATCAGGTTCAAGAACCTGCGCGCCAGAAAGAACAGCGCCTGGCCGTCATTCAGGGTGAAATCGGCCAGAATTGCGCCCGCAAGGATGATGATCAGCCATAGTGCGATGCGGTTGGTCATGTCAGGCCCCCGATGGGCCCGATCGGCCCCGTTACTGCAAAAGCCGTCCCATGACGCCGGCCACATCGGCCATCCGGCAGGAAAAGCCCCATTCATTGTCATACCAGGCCAGCACCCTGACCGACCGGCCCGCGACGCGGGTCTGGTCCGGCGCAAAGATACAGGACTGCGGCGTGTGATTGAAGTCGATAGAGACCTTTGGTTCGGGGTCATAGGCCATGACCATGCCCATGTATCCTGCGCAGGCCTCGCGGATGATTTCGTTGACATTGGCGACCGAGACCGACTTTTCGGCGATAAAGGTCAGGTCCACCGCGCTGACATTTGGCGTCGGGACCCGGATCGAGGACCCCTCCAGCTTGCCCGCCAGTTCCGGCAACACTTCGCCAATCGCCTTGCCCGCCCCGGTCGTGGTCGGGATCATCGCCATTGCTGCGGCGCGCGCGCGGTACAGGTCCTTGTGGCGGCGGTCCAGCGTCGGCTGGTCGCCGGTATAACTGTGGATCGTGGTCATGATCCCGGATTCAATTCCGATGGTGTCGTTCAGAACCTTGGCCAAGGGGGCAAGACAGTTCGTGGTGCAGGACGCGTTCGAGACAACGTGGTGCTCTGGCAAGAGGCTGCGATGGTTCACCCCGTAGACCACGGTCAGATCGGCACGCTTGGCCGGGGCGGAGACCAGAACGCGCTTGGCCCCGCGCCCCAGATGCACCGCCGCCTTGTCACGGTCGTTGAACTTGCCGGTGCATTCCAGCACCACGTCGATACCCTGCCAGTCCAGTTCCTCGGGCGAATAGGTAGACATCATCCGGATCGGTCCGCGGCCAAGGTCCAGCCCTGCTTCGGAGACGTTCACG
>CAIXBE010000389.1 GCA_903917595.1 uncultured Rhodobacterales bacterium | reverse complement strand
GTTGATCCCCTCGGCGGCGAAGCGTTCGATGATCATGTGGTTGATGTCGTTGCGGACCTGCAGGCTGAAGTTCACATCGCGCAGGATCACCCGGATTTCAAAGGTCAGTTGCGTGGCGGTATAGCCCATGAAGGTGATCAGTGGCGGAGGCTTGAGGATTGCCAGGGGCTGCGCCTCGGTGATCTCGCGCAGGATGCGTTCGATCTGGCGGCTGTCGGACCCCATCGCCACCGCGACTGGCACGATGATCCGGCCCGAGAGGTTGAAGCGGGTCCAGTTGGTGACGCGACCGGTGATCAGATCGGCGTTGGGTACGATCACGTCGTTTCGGTCGAAGGTCTCGATCCGGGTGGACCGGACCGAGATTGCGCGCACCCGGCCTTGCACGCCGCCGACCTCGATCCAGTCGCCCTCGCTGACCGGGCGTTCGATCAGAAGGATGATGCCAGAGATGAAATTCGACACGATCTGTTGCAGGCCGAAACCGATGCCGACCGACAGCGCACCGGCGACGATGGCAAAGCCCGAGAGGTCGATCCCGGCGGCATTGATGGCGATGAGGGCGGCCAGGAAGATGCCGACATAGCCGACCCCGGCCACAAGGGCGGTTTGCCCCCCCTGCTCCATCTTGGTCTTCGGCAGGATCGTGGTGCGCAAGGCCCCTTGAAACAGCCGCGTCAGCATGTAGCCGATGACGAAGACCACCGCGAAGATCATGAAATCGGTAGGAGAGATGGTGGCCCCGCCAAGGGTGAAGCCTTCGGTAAAGCGGGTCCAGATTTCGGTCAGGTCGGAAAGCCTTGCCCCCCAGATCAGCGCCAGTACCGGCAGGGCGGCGATGGTCAGCAAAAACCCGGCCAGCACCGGTAGCAAGGCCTCACGGCCCATGTCGTCGGATTTCGTGACCAGCATCCAAGCGTCGGCGATCAGGCGCTGCAGCACGAACAACAGCGTGACCAGCGCAAAGGAAATCGCCGCCGGATAGATCATCGCCTCGGCGGCCTGCACATATCCAAAGGCGGCCAGCACCGGGCCGACAAAGCCCACGACGCCCAGACCACGCGCCATGATGCGGATCATCCGTAGGCCGTAAGTGCCGGACTTTTCGTCAAGATCCTCGGACTGGCGCAGCGTGCGGCCCAACCGCATCAGCACCAGGCCACCCATCAGAAGGATCGGGAAGGACATGACGGCGGTCGTCGCGTCCGAATAGCCCTGTGCGTCCATCGCGGCGAGGCGAAGGATGTCCGCCCCGATCACCAGCCCCATCAGCAGCGCCAGGAACCGCCCCTCGGCACGGCGTTCGGGCGGTAATGGCACCACGGCTCCGTCGCCTTGGGTGCGCGGAAAGGCCTGCGCGCCCAACCAGACCGACGCAAACAGCACGAACCCGGCGAAGGGTAGGGCAATGGCGATGAACGTGCCGATTTCCCCCAGCAGGCCGCTGGACACCAGCGCAATCGACAGAGCGATCACCCCCAGTGTCGACAGGATGATCCCGCCCATCGAGGCGAGAAGCGCCCAGAAATGCCGCCCCCGTACCGTCGCTCCGGTCTGCAGCCGTTCAGCAAAGCGGTCGATCCAGCCCCGGACATAGACCACCAGAGCCAGCGCAACGGCGATCAGGATCACGATCAGCGGCAGATTGTCGAACAGCCCGGCCCGCGCCTTGGGGTCGGCCCAGGCGCTGGCGGTTTCGTCCCAAAGCCGTATCAGCGTGTCCGAAAGGCCGATGGCCGCCTCGGGCCAGTTCGTGGGGTTCAGCGGTGAGGGCCAAAGCTGCAACAGCTCATCCGCCTGGCGTTCGCGCAGGGTGCGGTCGATCTCGTCGATCAGCCCGTCGGCGCGGCGGTAGGCTTCTTCGGCGGCGATCCCGGGGGCCTGCACCTTGACCAGCTGGCTCGACAGTTCCTGCCGGCGTTTGGAGATATCCTCGCCTTCGACAGCGCCATCGGCGGGGACCGGCCCCAACGCCTCAAGCTGCTGGCGGATCGTGGCAATCCGCGCCGAATTGGCACTTTGCGCCGACAATAGGGCTGCGCGCCATTTGGCCAGTTGCAGGCGGATTTCCTCCATCCGCTCGGATGAGGTGCGGCGGTTGGTGATCTCGGCTTCGGCCTTTTCGGCCATGCCTTCCCAAATCACATAGTCCAGCGCCGCCTCGTCCGTTGCCGGATCGGCAATGGCGGTGTCCTGTGCCGCCAGCGGCGACACCGCCAGCGCTAGGATCAGACCCAGCCAGAGGGCAAGCTGCCTCATGCGTCTTCAAAGACTGCCGGGATCGCGGGGCCGGGGCGGTCCAGCCAGACCGGGACCGGCAGACCCTTTTCGCGCAGGAAGGTCGGGTTGTAGACCTTGGACTGGTAGCGGCTGCCGTAGTCGCACAGGATGGTAACGATGGTCTTGCCCGGCCCCATCTCGCGCGCCATGCGGATTGCGCCGGCGATGTTGATGCCGGTCGATCCGCCCATGCAGAGGCCCTCGTCGGTCAAAAGGTCAAAGACGATCGGCAGCGCCTCGGCATCGGGAACGCGGTAGCTGAAATCTGGGGTAAAGCCCTCAAGGTTGGCGGTGATCCGGCCTTGGCCGATGCCTTCGGTGATCGACGAACCCGGGGATTCCAGCTTGCCGCTGGTGTAGAACGCATGCAGCGCCGCACCTTCGGGATCGGCCAGACCGATCTTCACGCCTTTGGGTTGCAAGGCCATGCCCACGCCCGCAAGCGTCCCGCCCGATCCGACAGCACAGATGAACCCGTCAACCTTCCCATCAGTCTGGTCCCAGATTTCCGGCCCGGTCGTTTCGATATGCGCCTGCCGGTTGGCGACGTTATCGAACTGGTTGGCCCAGATCGCGCCGTTGGGTTCGGTCTTGGCCAAGGCCTCGGCCAGACGGCCAGAATAGCGGACATAGTTGTTGGGGTTGCGGTAGGGGGCGGCCGGGACCTGCACCAGTTCGGCCCCCGCCAGCCGCAGCATGTCTTTCTTTTCCTGACTTTGGGTTTCCGGGATCACGATCACGGTGCGGAATCCCATGCTGGCCCCCACAAGCGCCAGACCGATGCCGGTATTGCCCGCCGTGCCTTCGACAATGGTGCCACCGGGCTTCAACAGGCCCTTCGCGATGGCGTCGCGGATGATGTAAAGGGCCGCGCGGTCCTTGACCGACTGGCCGGGGTTCATGAACTCGGCCTTGCCAAGGATCGTGCAGCCGGTGATCTCGCTGGCTTTCTTCAGCTTGAGAAGCGGCGTGTTGCCGATGGTGTCGGCCAGATCCTGATGGATGTGCATGCGGAGGGTATCCTTCGTCGTTTCCCCAAGGTGTAGGGTCACGTCGCGGCAAACTCAAGCCGCGCCGACCGTTCCGATGTCGCAAAGGCGGACCCGGACCGATCGGCCGGATGAAAACCGGGTTAGAACCCGACTCAAACCCGGCAAGAACCGGGTTTGAGCCTTGTCAGTTGATCAGTGTCGGCTTCATCGAATGGGTGACATTCGACGGCATCACGCCCAGACGGCGGGCCAGTTCGCTGTAGACATCGGCCATTGGCAAAGGATCGGGAATCGTGCCGTCCGGGCGTTCGGGCTGGCGCATGTCCCACAGCCGGCAACTGTCAGGGCTGATCTCGTCGGCGACGATCAGGCGCATGAAATCGCCTTCCCAGACGCGGCCGACCTCGATCTTGAAATCGGCCAGCCGGATGCCGACCCCCATCATGACGCCCGACAGGAAATCATTGACCCGCAGCGCAAGAGCGATGACATCGTCCAGATCCTGCTGGTTGGCCCAGCCGAAGGCGACGATGTGTTCTTCGGCCACCAGGGGCGAGTTCAGCTTGTCGTCCTTGAAGTAGTATTCGACAATCGGGCGCGGCAGTTGCGTGCCCTCGGGGATGCCAAGACGCGCGGTCATCGGCCCGGCGGAAAAGTTGCGCACGACGATTTCCAGCGGGATGATCTCGGCCATGCGGACCAGTTGCTCGCGCATGTTGATGCGGCGGATGAAATGCGTCGGCACGCCGATCAGATTCAGACCGGACATGAAGAATTCGGACAAACGGTTGTTCAGCACGCCCTTGCCTTCCAGCGTGGCGGGGGCGGCGACCGTGGGGGCGCTGTCGTCCTTGAAATACTGGATAAGCGTGCCGGGTTCCGGGCCTTCGTACAGGATCTTTGCCTTGCCTTCGTAGACCTTCTTGCGCCGTGCCATGCCTGCTCCGATCAAGGGGCCCGCCATCCTGCGGGACCCTTTGGGGGGTGTTCCCTTGGCCTATAGTCCAAGGGTCACGTTGTCGCAAGGCGCACAGGGGGCGCCAGAAGGTTTTGAAGGGGCTTGCGGCAAGGCAGCGTGATGGGCATATGTGGGGAAACGTCACTTTTCCCGGGGGAACCCATGACCACTTTCGACGATCGTGAGAACGCCTTCGAGGCCAAGTTTGCCCATGACAACGATATGCAGTTCCGCGCAGGGGCACGGCGCAACAAGCTGGTCGGGCTTTGGGCGGCCGAGCTGATGGGCAAATCGGGCGACGACGCCGCCGAGTATGCGCGCGAAGTCATCGCCGCCGATTTCGAAGAAGCGGGCGACGAGGATGTGGTCCGGAAGGTCGTGGCCGATCTTGCAGGCCGCGCCAGCGCTGACGAGGTCCGCGCCAAGCTGGCCGAGATGCTGCCGGTCGCCAAAGCCCAGTTGATGAGCGAAGCCTGATCCTGGCCCGGTTGGGGGCCCGAAAGGAACCTGGCGGCCCCAATCAAGTTGAGGCCGACTTCAGGTTATTATGCGCAAAATGAATTTGTCTTGAGCCTGCGCGCGTGACACGAGCGGACAAGCCCTGCCGATCAAAGGATGACCCCGATGGCCGATGCCCTTTCCCACCTGCTTGCCACCCGCGATTGGCTACTGGCCGATGGTGCCACGGGAACCAATCTTTTCAACATGGGACTGGAATCGGGCGAGCCGCCCGAGTTCTGGAACACCGACCGGCCCGACAACATCCGCCAGCTTTATCGCGGCTCGGTCGAAGCGGGGTCGGACATCTTTCTGACCAACACTTTCGGCGGCAATGCGGCCCGGTTGAAGCTGCACAATGCGCAATCCCGAGTGCGTGAGCTGAACCGTGTGGGCGCCGAATTGGGGCGTGAGATTGCCGACAAGGCCGGCCGCAAGGTTGTGGTAGCAGGGTCCGTCGGCCCGACCGGCGAGATCTTCGAGCCGATGGGCACCATGACCCATTCCCAAGCCGTTGAAATATTTCACGAACAGGCCGAAGGTCTGAAAGAAGGCGGCGCGGACGTCCTTTGGGTCGAAACCATCAGCGCCCCCGAAGAATACCGCGCAGCAGCCGAAGCGGCGGCGCTGGCCGGCATGCCATGGTGCGGCACGATGAGCTTTGACACCGCAGGCCGGACGATGATGGGCGTGACCTCGGCCGCGATGGCGGATCTGGTCGAAAAGCTGGCCAATCCGCCGCTGGCCTTCGGGGCGAATTGCGGGGTTGGGGCGTCCGACCTGATGCGGACGATCATGGGCTTTGCCTCGACCGGAACCGAACGCCCGATCATAGCCAAGGGCAACGCCGGCATCCCGAAATATCACGACGGTCATATTCATTACGACGGCACGCCAGAACTGATGGCCGAATATGCCGTCCTTGCGCGCGATGCGGGCGTGCGGATCATCGGTGGCTGCTGCGGCACCATGGCAGAACATCTGGCGGCGATGAAAACAGCGCTGGAAACGCGGCCCAAAGGCCCGCACCCGGCGCTCGAGGATATCGCGACCCGTCTGGGCGGGTTCTCATCGAACTCGGACGGGACCGGCGACACGTCTGGCGACCCCAAACGGGAACGGCGCGGGCGGCGCGGCTAGGCTTGGGGAGGGAGCGAAAATCCTTCGAATGAATTTTTGAATTTATTCGAAGAAATTTGGTCCCGGCCCGGCGGTTCAGAACAGCGTCAGTTGGTCGCCTGCCCGTGGCGGGGGCTTGAACAGGTCCGCCCGAAGCGTCGGCATCCCATCGGCAAGGCCCAGCCGTTTGCGCGCCAGATCGGCGCGGCGGTGGATCAAGTCGGCCCAAAGCCCCTGCCCCCGCATCCTGGTGCCGAAACTGGGGTCATAGTCGCGCCCGCCATGTAGTTCGCGGACCCGCCCCATGACCCTTGCGGCGCGGTCAGGAAAGGTGGTTTCCAGCCAGTGACGGAACAGCACCGCCACCTCTTGCGGCAGGCGCAGCGGGATCGAATTGGCAAAGCGCGCGCCTGCGTCGTGTCCGGCCTGCATCACCGCCTCAAGCTCGTGGTCGGTCAGCGCCGGGATAAGGGGCGAGATCTGGATGCGCACCGGAATGCCAGCTTCCGACAGGGCACGGATGATCTGCAGCCGCCGCCGGGGAGACGGCGCGCGGGGTTCCATCTTGCGGGCAAGGCCTTCGTCCAGCGTGGTGACCGACACCGACACCGCGGCGAGCCCCAGCGCGGCCATGCCGGCGATCAGGTCGATGTCGCGTTCAATGGTGGTGCCGCGGGTGGTTATCCAGACCGGATGATGGAAATCCGACAGCACCTGCAGCACCTGCCGCATGATGCCGTGATCCCGCTCGACCGGCTGATAGGGGTCGGTGTTGGTGCCGATGGCGATGGTCTGCGCACGGTAGGCGGGGCGGCAAAGTTCGCCCGCCAGCACATCAGCAATGCCGGGGCGGGCAGTCAGGCGAGTCTCGAAGTCCAGACCGGGCGACAGGTTCAGGAAAGCATGGCTGGGACGCGCGTAACAATAGGCGCAACCATGCTCGCACCCCCGGTAGGGATTGATCGACCGGTCAAAGGGCAGATCGGGCGACCGGTTGTAGCTGATCGCCGAACGGGGCCGCTCCAGCCGCACCTCGGTGGCGACCAGCCGATCTTCTTCGGGGATATCCCAGCCGTCGTCAAAGGCTTCGTGGGCGGTCGCCTCGAACCGGCCCGCGCGGTTGGTGTCAGAGCCACGCGCCCGCAGGCGCTGGCCGGGAAGGATGCTGCCGCCTTCGGTCATTCGGCAAGTATGGAACATAAAGTGAACATTTGCCACGACTTTCCCAACCGCGACCGCTTTCTGTCGGGTTTCATCTGGTGTATGTCGCTTGTCAGACAGTGGCCGCGACGCTTTGCGACCATTCAGTCAGTGAATTCATTCTGCTGGAGCGCGTTCCATGGCCGACGAAGACGATATCATCCTTGCTGACCTGTCGGATGACGAACTTGTGCTGCAGATGCACGACGACCTTTACGACGGCCTGAAAGAAGAGATCGAGGAAGGCGTCAACGTCCTTCTGGGACGTGGTTGGACGCCCTATGATGTGCTGACCAAGGCTTTGGTCGCCGGCATGACCATCGTCGGTGCCGACTTCCGCGACGGCATCTTGTTCGTGCCCGAAGTGCTGCTGGCCGCCAATGCCATGAAGGCGGGGATGTTCATTCTCAAGCCGCTTCTGGCCGAAACCGGTGCGCCGCGCATGGGCAAGATGGTGATCGGCACCGTCAAGGGCGACATCCACGACATCGGCAAGAACCTTGTCGGCATGATGATGGAAGGCGCTGGCTTCGAGGTGCGCGACCTTGGCATCAACAACTCGGTCGAAAAGTATCTGGCGGCTTTGGAAGAAGAAAAACCCGATATCCTTGGCATGTCGGCGCTTCTGACCACCACCATGCCCTACATGAAGGTCGTGATCGACACGATGAAGGAAAAGGGCATGCGCGAGGACTATATCGTGCTGGTCGGCGGTGCGCCTTTGAACGAGGAATTCAGCAAAGCCATCGGTGCGGATGCCTATTGCCGCGATGCCGCCGTTGCGGTCGAAACTGCCAAGGCCTGGGTTGCCCGCAAGCACAACCAACTGAACGCTTGAAGGCGCACGGCGTCGTGATGCCGGGGGGGCTTGCATCAAGCCCCTCCAAAGCGCAAGTTGAAGGTCAGGGAGACAGACCATGCCCTTGACGCATTTCCTTGGATTGATCGTGCTTGTGGTGCTTGCTGCCGGTCTGACGCTTGGGATCGCGGTGTGGTCGGGCGTCCCGCTGGCGGCACTTGCCTTTGCAGCACTGTCGGCAAGCGCAATCCTGACCTGGACCCATGTCAGCCGCTAGGCCCCCTGCCCCATGTCCGACCAGATATCCAATTTGTTAGATGACGCTACCCTTACCGAGACCGGCCTTGCCCCCAACCATGCGGGGCGCGTGCTGTTGATCGCGTGCGGCGCGCTGGCACATGAGATCCTGGCGCTGAAGGCGGCGAACGCCTGGACGCATCTGGACCTGCAATGCCTGCCCGCCAAGCTGCACCTTTGGCCGGACAGGATCATCCCCGCGGTTGAGGCGGCCGTTGAAGCGGCTCGGGGCAGCTATGACGACATCTTTGTCGTCTATGCCGATTGCGGCACCGGCGGGCTTCTCAAGGCGGCCTGCGACCGGCTGGGGGTCGCGATGGTTGAAGGCCCACATTGCTATGCCTTCTTTGAGGGCAATGACACCTTCATCGCCCGCTCTGAGACTGAATTCACCGCCTTTTACCTGACCGATTTTCTGGTCCGGCAGTTCGATGCATTCGTCTGGAAGCCGATGGGTCTGGATCGGCACCCCGAGCTGCGCGACATGTATTTCGGCAATTACACCAAGCTGGTCTATCAGGCGCAGGTGAACGATCCTGCACTGGATGCCAAAGCCGAAGAATGCGCCCGGCGGCTGGGTCTGGCCTATGAGCGACGGTTCACCGGCTATGGCGATCTGGCGACCACGCTGACCCGCGTCGCCGCCAAGGGCTGATCAGAACTTCCTGCCGACGCGCAGGGTCAAGGTGTTGAATTTCGCGTCAAAATAGTCGCCGGGATTGTTGTTCCAGTCTGATGTCACGGCACGGACAAGATATTCCGCACCGACAAAGAACCGGGGCGACACAAGATAGTCCTCGCCGACACCATAAAGGAACCCGTCTCCATCATTGCCGCCGCTGCCCGCGCCTTCCTGCCATTGGGTGACAGTCTTGCCGAGCGTGCCGTAGAACAGCATATTGTTCATCGCATACCCCGCCCGTGCCTTAAGGTCGATCATCGAGGTAAAGTTCCAGCCTGGAGCGCCTGTCGCTATTCCGATCTCGGCAGTGCTGTAAGCCAGTTCCGCGCCGAAGACCCAAGGTCCGGTAGCGAAGTTGTAGCCCAGCATCGCGCCAACGCCCGAGCCGTCAAGATCGAACGGATTGGGACCGGGATTGTAGTAAATCATCTCACCCTGGCCGGTGGTGTAAGTCAAACCGCCATAGGCCCCCGGCCCATTGGCTGGCGTCCTGAGCCTGTACTGCCGCCGTTGTGAGGCAGACGGCGACGACGCTGGTGCAAAGAGATTTCATGTCCGCTCCAGTTCCGGAATTGCTGTCGCGCCAATTGAAGCAGATTTCTGCCGCAAAAGTAACCCGCACGTCGGCTCAGCGCATCTTGCACCCCTTCGGTGTGCCTTTTCGGCCATTCATGGCCGCGCGGTAGTCGGGTTAGCCCGTGAAATCGGTGATCACCGCCACGCCCGGTGCGGTCGGGCCGTCGAAGGCGCGCAACTCGTCGGTGGCTTGGGAGAGCGTGACGGTGCGGGCGACGATGGGGCTGACGTCGACGCGTCCGGTCTCGATCAGGCTCAGCAGCGTCGGATAGCGCCAGGCGGGCATGCCCCTTGTGCCGAAGACGGAAAGCTGCCGCATGTAAAGCGCGTTCATGTCGATCTGCATTATGGCGGTATGGCCGACCGGCAGGCCAACCTGCACATGGCGGCCAAGGGGCCGGAGGCAGCGCAGCGAATTGTTCGCGGTGGCCTCAATGCCCAAGGCCTCGACGCTGACATGGGCGCCACCTTGGGTCAGTTCGACGATGCGGGCTGCGACATCGCCTTCGCGGGCGTCAAGTGCCGCCTCGGCCCCCAGCGAGAGCGCATGGGTCAGCTTTTCGGGCACCACGTCGACCACGATCACCCGCGCGCCAAGCGCCTTGCCGATCAATAGCAGCGACAGCCCGACCCCGCCGGTGCCATGCACGGCCAGCCATTCACCCGCCTGCAGCGCGGCGCGGCCCGTAAGGGCGTGAAAGGCGGTGGTGACCCGGCAACCAAGACCGGCGGCCAGCGCAGGCGACAGGCTTTCGGGCAGCCGCGTCAGGTTGTGGGCATGCGGGACCGAGACATATTCAGCATAGGCCCCGCGGTCGCCAAACCCCGGCACCCTTTGGCTGCGGCAGGTGGTGGTCTGGCCGGACCGGCATTCCGGGCAGTCGCCGCAGGCCAGTATAAAGGGTGCAATCACCCGGTCACCCTTGCGCCATTTGGCCAGAGGGCCAGCCTCGACCACCTCGCCGCAGTATTCGTGGCCGGGAATGTCGCCGAGTTTGACTTTGGGGTGCTCGCCCACCCAGCCATGCCAGTCGCTGCGGCAGATGCCACAGGCAAGAGTTTTCAGGACAACGCCATCAGCTTCGCAAACCGGATCGGCGACGGTCTCAAGCGACAGCGGTTCACGGTAGGCTTTCAGGACGGCGGCGCGCATGGGTCAGGGTCTTTCGCGATAATGGGTCAGGCAGAAGACCCGGATTGCCGAGGCAAGGCCTTCGTCCCCCGCACGGGATTCGTCGACTTCGGTTGCAAGCTGATTCAGCGGGATAGCGCGGTCCGTGGCAATGGCGCGAAAGGCTTCCCAGAACGCGGGCTCCAACGATACCGAGGTCCGGTGGCCGTGCAGGGTAAGCGAGTGCTTGGCGGGGCGGGTGGTCATAGGGGGATCGTAGCGCAACGGTTGGGCCGAGACAAAATCCTTAGACGGATTTTGCAAATCTTTTCGAAAAGATTTGGCCCTGCTTCAGCGTCGCGACAGGATGTAGACCGGCTCACGGTTGCAGAAGACGACAAACGGACCTGCGTTCTCGACCACACGGAAACCGCGACGATGAACTTCTTGCAAAAAGCGGTCGCGTCCGATCAGGCGTTCGACATCGGTCACCTTGCGCCGCACTGTCCCACCTTCGGCAGCACTTCGCGCCGAAAAAACATGCGTGAGCCAACGCTCTGGTGAAATCACTTCCGGCAGATCCTTCATCGCACCCTCCCTTTTGCGGAACGCTGCCATAACAGGGTTAAGCCCGGGTTAATCCGTCTCGCGCAGGTGAGCGTCCAAGGTTCGCTCGGCTTTCTCGGCCCGGGTCTGCTGCAATTCCTTTTCGGCCTTGCTGCGACCAAATTTGACGGCATTCGCATCGGCCGCAGCACGGGCGGCCTTGCGGGCGGCCTGCTTTTTTGCGCGGGCAAGGTTGACGATCTCGGCCATCCTCAGCCTTTGGGGCCAACCATGTCCTCGGGCCGCACGATCCTGTCAAAGGTTTCGCCGTCGACAAAGCCCAAAGCAATCGCCTCTTCGCGCAGGGTTGTGCCGTTCTTGTGGGCGGTCTTGGCGACCTTGGTCGCGGCGTCATAGCCGATGGTGGGGGCTAGCGCCGTCACCAGCATTAACGACTCCTTCATCAGCTTTTCGATCCGGGGAATATTCGCCTGCGTACCGACCACCATGTTATCGGTAAAGCTGGAGGCGGCATCGCCCAAGAGCTGGATCGATTGCAGCACGTTGTAGGACATCATCGGGTTGTAGACGTTCAGCTCGAAATGCCCTTGCGATCCGGCAAAACCTACCGCCGCGTCGTTGCCCATCACATGCGCGCAGACCATGGTCAGCGCCTCGGCCTGGGTCGGATTGACCTTGCCGGGCATGATCGACGACCCGGGTTCGTTTTCCGGCAAGATCAGCTCGCCCAGACCCGAGCGGGGGCCGGACCCAAGAAGCCGCAGGTCGCTGGCGATCTTGTATAGGCTGACCGCCACCGTCTTCAGCGCGCCCGAGAACATGACCATGGCATCATGGGCGGCCAGAGCCTCGAACTTGTTCGGGGCGGTGACAAAGGGCAGATCGGTGATCGCGGCGATCTCGGCTGCGACGCGCTTGTCAAAGCCGACGCGGGTGTTCAGGCCGGTGCCGACGGCGGTGCCGCCTTGCGCCAGCTCGTAGATATCGGGCAGGCAGGATTTAACCCGCGCAATCCCCTTGTCGACCTGTGTGGCATAGCCCGAAAACTCCTGCCCCAGCGTCAGGGGCGTCGCGTCCTGGGTATGAGTGCGGCCGATCTTGATGATGTCCTTGAATTCATGGGACTTCGCCCACAGCGCCGCTGCCAGCTTTTCCAGCCCCGGCAACAGCACGTCGCGGGTGTGCATGCCGATGGCGACATGCATCGCGGTCGGGAACGTGTCGTTTGACGACTGGCCCATGTTCACATGGTCATTCGGATGCACGGGCTTTTTCGAACCCATCACTCCGCCCAGCGCCTGAATGGCACGGTTGGAGATCACTTCGTTCGCGTTCATGTTCGACTGGGTGCCGGACCCGGTCTGCCAGACCACCAGCGGGAAGTTGTCGTCGAAGCGACCTGCAATCACCTCACCCGCCGCCGCCACGATGGCATTGCCAAGGCCCGCCTCAAGATCGCCCTGCGCCATGTTCACCCGGGCGCAGGCCTGTTTGATCACGCCCAGCGCGCGGATGATCGGGACCGGCTGACGCTCCCAGCCGATGGGAAAGTTGATGATCGACCGCTGGGTCTGCGCGCCCCAATACTTGTCGGAAGGGACCTCCAACGGGCCGAAGCTGTCGGTTTCGGTGCGGGTCGCGGTCATGGGGGCCTCCTGAATCTGATGCCGCCCGTTTACCGCTGCGATGCCATGAAATCAATCGGCATACCGTCGCATACCGTCAGATGCGGTAAAATCGATACACGCGGGCGGGGGGCAGGTTCAGCCAAACCTTGCGACCGGGTTCGACCCGCAGGCCAAGCTGGTCAAGGATCCGGGCCGGGACCGGCGAGGTCGGGCCGTAAGTGAACTGAACATAGGGGGCGCCATGTGCAAGAATGCGAAACGCGGCATCAAGGATCGCGGCCGCGACCGGCACGGGCATCGACAGCAGTGGCAGGCCCGAAATCACGGCACCGACACCGGGTTGCACCATGTCATGCGCATGGTCCGCACCAGCGTGATGCACCGTGACGCCTGCGAAATCCTGCCGGAGATGATCGATGAAATGTGCATCAAGTTCGAACAGGGTCAGATCGGCGGGGGCAACCCCGGCGGCAAGGATCGCGCGGGTCAACTGGCCGGTGCCGGGGCCGAATTCGACCACGCGGCCGGTCTGGGGACCCAACCCCTCGGCCATGGCGCGGGCAAGAAAGCGTGACGAGGGCGAAATGGCCGACACTTGCCGCGGGTTTTGCAGCAGGCGGCGCGCGAACAGGGCAAGATCGCTCATCCGTCAGTGCTTGCGGAACTTGTCGAGCGAGACCACTTCGGCGTCCCGGCGGACGGGTTCTTCCTCGACCTCGATGTCGATATCGTCGGAGTCTTCTTCGTCGTCGTCCTCCTCGGACGACTGGGTTTCGAACCGCAGACCGAATTCGACAGACGGGTCGACAAAGGTGCGGACAGCATCGAACGGGATCAGCATCGGTTCGGGATTGTTGCCAAAATTCAGCGTGATGCCAAAGCCATCGTCATCCACCGTCAGGTTTTCAAACCAGGTCTGGATGACCACGGTCATCTCTTCCGGGTAACGTTCGCGCAGCCAGTCGGCCAGTTCGACCCCGGGATAGGTGGTGTCGAAAGTGATGAAGAAGTGATGGGCCCCGGGAAGGCCATTCTTGGCCACATCAGCCAGAACGGTCTGGATCAGACCGCGCATGGCCCGATGCATGAGGATGCCGTAGTCGATAGAACGCACCATCAAAAGTCCCTTTCCGAATGGCCCCACCATAGGGGATTCGTCCGCCAATGGAAGAGGTGGCGGGCGGAAAAAACCGCCGCTCCATCGGTCAAAGCACGGCCCAAGCTGACCCGGCGGCCGACCCGAACGCCGCAAGCGCCAGCACCAGCGGCAACGGCCAATGCCAGTGCAAAAGGGCGGCGGCCGCCAGCATAGCAATCGCCGCGCTGGGGATGCGCAGCGTGGCAAGGTCCGGCAAGGCCAGCATCATCGGCCCCCAGGACAGGCTGGATACAGTGGAAAACAGCACATGCAGCGCGAACCACAGAGACAGGTTGGCGATGACGCCAACCACCGCCGCGGTGATCGCGGCAAGTGCCCCGGACAGGCGAGGCATGTGGGTCAGCCGGTCGATGAACGGCGCACCGGTAAAGATGAACAGGAACGACGGGATGAAAGTCATCCAGACCGCCACTGCCGCCCCGGCAAGACCGAAAACCCAGCCCCCAACCTGATGCGCGGCCATGTAACCGACGAATTCGTTGACCAGAATAAGCGGCCCCGGTGTGGTTTCGGCCAGCCCCAGCCCGTCCATCATCTGCGGCAGGGTCAGCCAGCCCTTTTCCTCGACCACGTCCTGCGCCATCCAGGCCAGCACCGCGTAGGCTCCGCCAAAGGTCAGAACGGCAAGCTTGGAGAAGAAGACCCCGATCTCGGCCAGCCGCCCGGGGGCTGCAAGGATCAGCAGGCCAAGCGGCACCAGCCAGATTGTCAGCCAGACCGCCGCCGCCCGCAACGATCGACCCAAAGCTGCGGGGGGGGCGGGAGCAACGATGCTGGAGGCAGGCGTGCGCAGATACCCCCAGATGCCTGCGGCAAGGATGATCCCCGGGAACGGGACCTTGAACAGGAACAGCCCGACGAAGGCCACAGCGGCAATCGCGTAAGCCTCACGCGATTTCAGCGCGCGTTTTGACACGCGGATCAGCGCCTCGATCACCACGGCGATGACGGCGGCCTGAATGCCGGTGAACAGGGCGGCGATGACCGGCACCTGACCGTAGGCCGCATAAAGGACGCTTAAGGCCAGCACCACCAGCGCACCGGGGATCACGAACAGCCCCCCGGCGATCAGGCCACCGCGGACCCCATGCAACCGCCAGCCGATCCAGGTGGCCAGC
>CAIXBE010000388.1 GCA_903917595.1 uncultured Rhodobacterales bacterium | reverse complement strand
TGGACAAAGCCCTGCACGGTGAATGGATCGTCGACCGCAGCGGTTTTCGGCTGCGGGACGCGGAAACGAATTTCTATCACTTTCGGATGGCAACGCCGGCGCGCCGAAGTTTGCGCCGCGACCTTTACGCGTCCGCCGACCTGGCCCGGAAATTTCAGCCGATCGGTTACGACTATCTGGATGATGAACGCTCCATGGTGCTGGAGCAGATCCCCAAGGACCGGAATTTCAGCCCGCCTTTTCAAGAGGATAACGGGCTTTTGTCACCAGAGTCAGACTTCCTGAGAGAGGTGGTCCCAGACCCGCTTGAAGTGCGGTTGAATTTTGTCGGAAGGTCGATCCTGACCGCCGGTCACGGTCAGGCCAGCCATGTGATGCAGGATCTGGCGGCAGCGGACCCGGATGATCCGGATCTGTTGCCGATGGCCGTGATGCTGGCCCTGATGGCGGGCGAAGCGCGCCGCGCACATGAACTGGCTTCCGCCGTCCTGGAATTGACTCCCGACAGCATTCTTGCGCTTTATGTCCGGGGCAAGGCTGCCGCGGCCACGGGCGATCAGGCTGGGGTCTTGGCGGATCTGGCCCGTCTGGAAGATCTTGCGCCAGAAAGCCTGCTTGCGCGCGAACTGCGCGGCATCCCCGCACGCGCCACCACGGACTTCAAACGATCCGATGCGGACTGGCGCCGTTGGGTGGCGGATGGCGCGACCTGTCATGAGGGCAGCAAGATTGCCACCGCGCCGATATCGGTCGTGGTCATCGGGTACCAGTCCCAGAAAGAACTTGCCGCCGCCGTGGCATCCTTGCGCGCCCAGGATGTGCCTTGCGAGATTGTCGTGGTGAACTCGGGTGGTGGAAATGTCATGCGCGTCCTTGCCGGGCATCTGGACCACATCCGCCTGATCACCACGGACCAGCATCTTTATGTCGGGGCGGCCCGGAACATCGGCATTGACGCCTCACGCGCCGACATTGTCGGGTTTCTGGCCGGCGACTGTCAGGCGTTGCCTGGCTGGGTTTCAGGCCGGCTGCGAGAGCACGGTCAGGGTGCACGATCAGTCTCAAACCCTGTCGTGCCCGAGCCGGGTGCTGGCCTTCTGGGGGTTGCCGCGGTCCGGCTACGCTATTCGGCCCGCAGCCCGAACGCGAAACCAGCCAACCGGTTGCACTACGGGAGGTCCTATACCCGTGAAGCCCTGGCTCTGGTCGGCTACTTCCCACCAGGGATTCAAGTGTCCGAAGATACCGTTGTCAACTTTCGCATTGACCTCTTGTCGACATGCGTCTGGGCGCAGGACGTGCTGACAACCAACAGGGACCCGACCAACGTCTGGGGCCTGCTGCGCGAGAATTTTGCGCGCGGGAAGCGCATGGCCGATAATCCACCATTCCGCGACAAGGCTGGCAAGGCGCGTCGGACGAGAGATTTCTGGGGCATGTTTTCCAGACGACTAGAAGCCGGACACAAGGATCTGTCGGAAGATCAAAGTTTGGGCTCAGGATTAAAGATGCGTCTGTTCCTGACGCAAATACTGATTGCCTGTGCCATGATTCTGGGTGTGTCGCGCGCACTGAGCCGAAGGGCAAAGGCTGATCGTGCCGAGCAAAAGGCAAGGGCAGCGTTCACGGAAAGCCGTGGTGGTTCTGCAAATGGTTCTGCGCTTCGGGACATCCAAAGGGCAGTCGCTCTTGATCCGCATGATTGGCGCAAGGCAATGCTTCTTGGCGATCTTCTTGTCCGCGATGGCCGGGATGGGGCAGAGGCATTCCGCAACGCCTTGGCGCTCGATCCCACGCAGTCGGAACCCTTGACCAGACTTCTGGCTCCGTTCATGGCGCGCGGCGACTGGTTGTCGGCACTCGGGATTTCCGAGACTGCGGCCCGGAATTCCCCGCAAACATGGGAGCATTGGCAGAAGGCCGCGGAAATGGCCGCAAATGCCGGACTGATACAACTGGCCACGGCCTATATGCAGCGCGCACTAAGCTTGGCACCCGACTGGCCCGCAGCGCATGCCAAGGTTGAGGAACTCAACCGAAAAATTGGGAATGTGACCGCTGCAATGGCGCGCCATGCGACGGCAGAGCGGCTGCAAGCCGACCGCGACCGCCGCAAAGCCAAGTAGTGGGGAGCGAGAGAACGCAGCACCGTCAAACGACCCCGTCGGTTCTGTGTCCTGTGAACGAAAGCGGAATTGCTGTCAGAACAGCATCAGCACCAGACCGATGATCCCGCAGCCGACGATGACGTTTATCCCGTCGATGACTGTCAGCATCGGTTTGCGCTGACCGAAGGCATAGTTCATCGCCACCCACGGCATCACGCTGAAGGCGCCGATGCCCAAGCCGGACGTGACGCCCTTGCCGATGGTGTCGATCGCGGTCATCCCGAAGATGTGCCGCATCATCCCTGCCGCAAGGATCATGCCCAGCAGCCCGATGACAAAGGGCATCATGCCACCGTTGTTGGCAGGCTTGCCGTCCGGCCCCATCTTGATTTCGGCTGCTGCCATCCAGGGTTTGGACATCGACATGTACCAGACCGCTCCAAAGGCAAAGGCCGCAAATCCGGCCACGATCACATTCAGGATTTCCATGGTTGTCCCTCTCTGATTTTCGGAAAGGGTGCCGCAATCGGGTATGTCTGGCCAGAAAAATCTTCGCCAAGCCGAAAGGATTCAGGGCTCGACGCCGCCCAGATTGCAGAGGATCGCCCATTCCTCGGGGCTGACCGGTTGCACAGAAAGCCTGCTGTTGTTGATCAGAACCATGTTTTCCAGCCCCGGAATGACCTTGCATTCGTCCAGAGTGATCGCCCGTTTCAACGGGGCCACGGCCTTGATCCAGACGCAGTCCCAGCGCGGGTCATCGGTGGTGCTGTCAGGCGCGCTGGTCCGGCAAACCTCGACGATGCCGACGATTTCCTTGCCGACGTTCGAGTGGTAGAAGAAGCCCCGGTCGCCGATCTTCATCGCCCGCATGTTGTTGCGCGCCTGATAGTTGCGGACGCCGTGCCATTCCTCGCCCAGTTCGGCCTTGGCGACCTGATCATCCCAGCTCCAGGTGTCGGGCTCGGACTTGAACAGCCAGTGGGTCATCCGATCACCCGCTTCCATTCCTGGATCATCACCGACTGGAACAGGCCCGCATGGCCGTAGGGGTCCGCGTCGACCCAGGCTTGCGCCTCGGCCCGGGTGTCCACGGTCAGGATGACAAGGCTGCCGCACATCTGCCCGGCGGCGTCGATGAAAGGTCCGGCCTGTTCAACCACGCCCGAGGTCTGAATATGCTCCAGATGTGCGGCGCGGTTCTCGACCCGTGTTTGCAGGGCGTTGGGCTTGTCGATGCAGATAAGGGCGTAACGCATTTGGGTTCCTGTCGTCGTCATTCTTGTTTCAGGGGGCGGCGCATCAACTGGCCGATGGCATCATTCAGCGCGATTTGGCCGCTGGCAAGCGCGTCCACCATTCCCGTCACCGGCATGTCGATGCTTAAGCCTTCGGCCAACTTTCGCACCGCCCGCGCGGTGGCGACACCTTCGACGGTCACCAAGGGGTCAAAGCTGTCGCCCCGCCCCAAAGCCTGCCCATAACGGAAGTTCCGCGACTGCGCCGAGGTGCAGGTCAGCACCAGATCGCCAAAGCCCGACAGGCCCGCCAGCGTTTCCGCCCTTGCCCCCAGCGTCAGCGCTAGACGGACCATCTCGGCGTAACCGCGGGTCATCAGCGCGGCGCGGGCACTGTCGCCAAGGCCCGCGCCGATCACGGTTCCGGCGGCAATGGCGATGACGTTCTTCAGCGCGCCGCCAAGTTCCGCCCCGCGCACGTCATCGGTCCGGTAAATACGCAGCGTCGGCGTCGACAAGAGGTCCTGCAGCCCCGCTCCGTCGCCAGTTGTGGCTAGGGTCAGCGCCGTGGGCAGGCCCTTGGCAATGTCGGCGGCAAAGCTGGGGCCGGTCAGGATCGCGGCCATGGCCCCCGGCCTGCGGGCAAGGATCAGGGCCACCGGTCCGCGCAAAGTGGCAAGGTCGACCCCCTTGCAGCAGGCGACCAGCGGCTGGCTTGTGTCGATCAGCGGCCAGGCGTCCAGCACCGCGCCCAGACTTTGCATCGGCACCGCCAACAGAAGGGCCGCACCCCCGGCAACGTCCGCCATATCAGAGTGAAACGTCAGGCCTTCGGGCAACTCCACCCCCGGCAAGGCCGCATTGCGCCGGGACTTGCGCATGGCGACAACTTGCGCCGGATCGCGCGCCCAAAGCCGCACCTCGCGCCCGCCTTTGGTCAGTGCAACGGCCAGCGCCGTGCCGAAAGCCCCCGCCCCGATGATGCCGATCATGCCTTGGCCCCCTTCTTGCCCGACCCCAACTGTGCCGGAGCCATCTGGTCAAGTGGCCAGCGCGGCCGGGACACGAAATCCATGGAGGGGGCGATACCGGCCTGCAAATGCTCGATCCCGGCCCAGGCGATCATCGCCGCGTTGTCGGTGCAAAGCCGCAGGGGCGGGGCGAGAAACGGAACGCCTGCGCCGGTTGCCACCGCCTCCAGCCCCGCGCGAAGGGTCTGGTTCGCGGCCACGCCACCCGCCACCGCGAAACAGGTGGGCGAAAGGTCGGCAACTTGCGCTAGGGCGCGGGCGGATTTGACCGCCAGCACCTCGGCCACCGCCGCCTGAAACCCGGCACAAAGGTCGCGGCGGTCTTGCACGGTGATCCCGCCCTTTTCGGCGATCAGCGCATCGCGCGCCCGCAGAAGGGCGGTTTTCAGACCGGAAAAGGACATGTCGCAACCATCGCGGTCCAGCAGTGGGCGGGGGAATTTGAAGCGGCGCGGGTCACCTTGCGCGGCTTCACCTTCGACCGCTGGCCCACCTGGCTGCGGCAGGGCCAAGAGTTTGGCGGTTTTGTCAAACGCCTCACCCGGAGCATCGTCGATGGTGCCGCCAAGGCGACGGAACCGGTCGGCGGCTTCGACCAGCAGAAACTGGCAATGCCCGCCCGACACCAGCAGCATCAGGTAGGGAAACGCCACCCCATCGGTCAGACGCGGGGTCAGCGCATGGCCCGCCAGATGGTTGACCGCCAGCAACGGCAATCCCCGCGCCGCCGCAATCCCGCGTGCCAGCATCACACCGGAAAGCACGCCGCCGATCAGCCCTGGCCCTGCGGTCACCGCGATGCCGTCCAGATCGCCCAGAGCGACGCCCGCCGCAGCAAGCGCCGCCTCGACGCAACCATCCAGCCGTTCCGCATGGGCGCGCGCGGCGATTTCGGGGACCACGCCGCCGAAATCCGCATGCAGCGCGGTCTGGCCCAGCACTTCAGACGACAGGATTTTCGGTCGCGCACCCGGTCGCATGCGCACGACGGCTGCGGCGGTGTCGTCGCAGCTTGATTCGATGCCAAGCAGGGTAAGGGTCCGGTCCATGGCCACCGTTGCAGGAAGGGTCGGGGGGAGGTAACACCAAGGCTATGGCGAAACAATCCACAGCAACCGCAACGCCCGTGCTGCTGACGCGGCCGGAAGCGCAGTCGCTAGCCTTTGCTGCAGCGCTGGATGTGCATTTCGGCGACCGGCTGCGCTGTGTGATGGCGCCCCTGATGGCCCCACGCATTCTTTCGCCTGCGCTGCCGGAAGGACATTTTGACGCGGTGATCTTTACGTCGGCCACGGCAGTAGAAGCCGCCCGCAAGCTGGGCGTTCCGTTGCCAACGCGGGCCGTTGGTGTTGGCGCACGGACGGCCGTAGCGGCCCGGGCGGCGGGGTTTGTTGCATCGTCGGCCGGT
>CAIXBE010000387.1 GCA_903917595.1 uncultured Rhodobacterales bacterium | reverse complement strand
TTTTGCGCCCGATGCCGGATTTCCCGCGCGGTTTCGGCCATGTCACGTTCGGCCAGCGACTTGCCAACCTCGATCCCTTCGGCGACCAGAAACGTGTTCGCCATGCCGCCGCCGATCACCAGATGGTCGACCTTCGTGACAAGGTTCGCCAGCAATTCGATCTTGGTCGACACCTTGGCCCCGCCCACAACCGCCACAACCGGCCGGACCGGAGCGCCAAGGGCGACTTCCAGCGCGCGCAGTTCTTCTTCCATCAGCCGTCCGGCGCAGTTCGGTAGCAAGTGGGCCACCCCTTCGGTCGAGGCATGCGCCCGGTGCGCCGCTGAGAATGCGTCGTTGCAGAAGACATCGCCAAGGCTGGCAAGGAACGCGGCCATTTGCGGATCATTTGCCTCTTCCATCGGGGTAAAGCGGGTGTTTTCCACCAGCACCACGGCATCGCCCGGCAGCGCGTCAATCATCGCCCGGTCTGGCCGCTCAACAAACGTGACCGCGCGACCCAAAGCCGCCTCCAGCGCCGGTTGCACCAGCCGCAGACTCATCTCGGGGACAACCTTTCCCTTTGGCCGCCCGAAATGCGCCAGCAGAACCACCTTGCCGCCCTTGGCGAGGATGTCCCTGACCGTCGGCACGATCTTTTCGATCCGTGTGGCGTCGGTGACCACCGCGCCTTCCATCGGCACGTTGATGTCGACCCGCACCAGCACGACCTTGCCGGCCAGTTCCATGTCATCCAGAGTTTTCCACGGCATTGGTCTCTCCATCCTTGCAAACTTACCCGCTAATGGCCTTCCTATCACGCCGACGTCAAACCCTTTTGACGCTTTGCCCTTCCCATCGGCCAAAGCCCCCTTTACGGTCCCGCCCGACCGAAACTGCACGAGGCACCCATGTCCAGTATCAAGGACCCAGAAAACACCATCATCCTGACGCTCAAGGATGGCGAAGTGGTGATCGAACTTCACGCCGAAGTCGCCCCCAAACATACCGAGCGGATGAAGCAGCTTGCCCGCGACAAGGCCTATGACAACGTGGCCTTCCACCGTGTCATCGACGGCTTCATGGCCCAGACTGGCGATGTTGAGAACGCCAACATGGCCAGCCCGAACTACAACCCGCGCCGGGCAGGCACGGGTGGGTCGTCCTATCCCGACCTTCCGGCCGAGTTTTCCAAACTGCCGCATGATCGGGGCACGATTGGCGCTGCACGCTCGCAAAGCCCGAACTCGGCCAACAGCCAGTTCTTCATCAACTTCAAGGACAACAGCTTTCTGAACGGGCAATACACGGTCTATGGCCGGGTGCTTTCCGGGATGGAGCATGTCGACAAGATCGCCAAGGGCGAGCCTCCGGCCAACCCCGACCGCATGATTTCCGTAAGGGTGGCTGCTGATGTCCAGGTTTGATCTTCTTGTCGCGGCCTTCGCCGTCCTTGCAGCCCCAGCCTTCGCGCAAGAAGCCACCGACGGCCCCGGCCCGAACCTGGTGATCGAAGTCGCGGGTGCCGCTAACGGCACCGTGGTCATCGACCTCTTGGCCGATGTCGCCCCCCTGCATGTGGCGCAGATCACCGCGCTGGCGTCGCAAGGTGCCTATGACAACGTGGTCTTCCACCGCGTCATCGACGGCTTCATGGCCCAGACCGGCGACGTTCGCTATGGCATTGCCGGAGGCGATCTTTCCGGCGCAGGCACCGGCGACAGCGACCTGCCGAACATCCCGGCCGAATTCACCACCGATCTGTCGTTCCAGCGCGGTGTTGTCGGCATGGCGCGGGCCAATGACCCGGACAGCGCCAACAGCCAGTTCTTCATCATGTTCGCCCCGGATGAGTTTCTTGATGGCCAATACACCATCGTCGGCAACGTGATTTCCGGCATGGAGGTCGTTGACGCGATCCAGCGCGGCGAGCCGCCAGCCACGCCTGACGTGATGGTCAAGGTCACCGTCCAGCCGTGACCTCATAAGTAAGGTGGGCAAAAGGTCGGTATTTTCGGTTTGCCGAAACTACCGACTTGCCCACCTTGCCCTTACCCCAACACAACCAGCGCATGCCGCTTCTTGCCGGCCGTCAGCTTCATCGGTTCGGCCAGATGGCTTGCCCCATAGCGGGCTCCGGTATCTGTGACGATCTCGTCGTTCACCTTTGCCCCGCCCTCCTGGATCAGGCGTTTGGCATCCTTTCCGCTGGCCGCAAGGCCCGCCCGCACGAACAGTTGCACGATCCCGACGCCTTCGCCCAGTTCCTCGGGGGCAAGAGTGATGGTTGGCAGATCGTCGCCAATCCCGCCCTTTTCAAACACTTCGCGCGCCGTTGCTTCTGCCGCCGCCGCTGCTTCGGCCCCGTGCAACAGAGTGGTGACCGCATTGGCCAGCACAACCTTGGCACTGTTGATCTCGGACCCACCCAAGGCCCCCAGCCGGTCGCATTCCTCGACCGGCAGTTCGGTGTAAAGCTTCAGGAACCGGCCCACATCGGCGTCCGTCGTGTTGCGCCAGAACTGCCAGAACTCATAAGCGCTGAACAAATCGCCATTCAGCCAGACCGCGCCGGACTGGCTTTTGCCCATCTTCTTGCCGTCGCTGGTGGTCAAAAGGGGTGAGGTCAACCCGAAGACCTCGCCGCCAATCACCCGGCGCGTCAGATCAACCCCGTTGACGATATTGCCCCACTGGTCCGACCCACCCATCTGCAACAGACAGCCATAGCGGCGGTTCAGCTCAAGGAAGTCATAGGCTTGCAGGATCATGTAGTTGAATTCAAGGAAGGACAGCGATTGTTCGCGGTCCAGCCGGGACTTGACGCTTTCAAACGACAGCATCCGGTTGACGGAAAAATGCCGCCCGATGTCACGCAGAAACCCGATATAGTTCAGCGCATCCAGCCATTCGGCGTTGTTGACCATCACCGCGTCGGTCGGCCCATCGCCAAACCGGACAAAGGGCGCAAACGCCCGCTTGATCCCCTCGATGTTGCTGTTGATCTGCGCATCCGTCAGCAACGGACGCTCCTCGGCCCGGAAGGAAGGATCGCCGATCTTGGTCGTGCCGCCGCCCATCAAAACGATCGGCTTGCCACCGCATTTCTGCAACCAGCGCAGCATCATGATCTGGATCAGACTGCCAACATGCAGACTGGTCGCCGTCGCATCAAACCCGATGTAGCCCGGCACCACGCCCTTGACGAAGGCCTCGTCCAGCGCCTGATAGTCGGTGCAATCGGCCAGAAAGCCCCGCGTCATCATCACGCGAATGAAGTCTGATTTCGGATGGTAGTTCATGGCGGCCTCGGTCTAGGATGCGGGGGGTATAGCTTTGCAAGGCGACCAAGGGAAGATGCGTAAGGACGGCCCCCTCTGGGTGCTTGGCACCATGTCCGGCACGTCGCTGGACGGTGTCGATGCGGCGATGATCCGGACCGACGGCATCACCATTTCCGGCTTTGGGCCGTCAGCGTTTCGCCCCTACAGCCCCAGCGAACAGCAAACCCTGCGCGCGGCCCTTGGCCGGTGGCCCGGGGACGCGGGCGTTGCCGCCGCCGCCGAAGTGGTCGAAAATGCCCATGCTGAACTGTTGTCGCGCTTTACCGGGGCCGAGGTGCTGGGCTTTCACGGCCAGACTCTGGCGCATGATCCGGCGGGGCGGGGGACACATCAATGCGGCAACGGTGCTTTTCTGGCGCAGGCCTTGGGTCTGCCGACAGTCTGGGATTTCCGCACCTCGGACGTGACCTTGGGCGGGCAGGGCGCGCCGCTGGTCCCATTCTACCACTTTGCGCTCGCCCGCCATGTCGGCGCGGTCGAACCTCTGGCGTTCCTCAACCTTGGCGGCGTCGGCAATCTGACCTGGATTGATCCAGTGGCTTCCGGCCCCGAGGTTCCCGGCGCGCTGATGGCCTTGGACACCGGCCCTGCCAATGCGCCGCTGAACGACCTGATGCAGTACCGTCTTGGCCTTGCCCATGACGCAGGCGGCGCGCTGGCCGCGACCGGCACGGTGGACGAAAGCTTCGTCGCCCAGGTCCTGACCGACCCCTGGTTCAGCCATCTACCACCCAAGTCACTAGACCGAAACGACTTTCACAGCCTGCTTGGCCCCATCGACGCCCTTCCCGATGCCGATGCCGCCGCGACCTTGACCGCCCTTGCCGCCGCCTCGGTTGCCGCCGCACAACTGCACTTTCCGGCCCCGGTGACCCGCATTCTGGTGACCGGGGGCGGGCGCCACAACCATACCCTGATGGCCGAGCTTCGCCGCCGCATTCCGGTTCAGATCGACCCGGTCGAAAGCGTGGGTCTGGACGGCGACATGCTTGAGGCGCAGGCTTTCGCCTACCTTGCCGTCCGTGTGTTGCGAAAAATGGCGACCTCTGGCCCCGATACAACCGGGGCGCCAACGTTGGTCGGTGGCGGTCAGATCAGCCGGCCCGACCTTTGACCCGCGCTGCCAGAACCGGCAGCGAATAGATCACCAGGGCCACCCAGATCAGCGCGAAAGCCAGCAGTTTAACCCGGCTGAACGGCTCGTCAAAGATGAAGACGGCGGTCAGGAAGATCATCGTCGGCGCGATGTATTGCATGATCGCGATGGTCGACAAGGTCAGCCGCTTGGCTCCGTTGGCATAGATCATCAAGGGCCCCGCCGTGACCAACCCGCAGCCGATCAAGAGCAGGTCATCGCGGATATCTCCCATCCGGAAATGCCCCAGACCGGTGCCCCAAAGCCAGATCATGTAGCCCAGCGCGAAGGGGAGCAGGATCAGCACCTCCAGCGCAAATCCCTGGTTCGGGCCGATCGGCAGCCATTTCTTGAAAAACGCATAGCACCCCCAACTCAGCGTCAGCGACAGAGCAACCACGGGCAACCGTCCGGCATCCCAGGTCAGGATGCCAACCGCAATGACCGCAAGCGCAATGGCCGCCATTTGCAACCGCGCCATCCGCTCACCCAGCAGGACCGCCGCCAGAAAGATCGAAAATAAAGGGTTGATGTAATAGCCCAGCGCCGCATCCAACGCATGCCCCGACCCGATGGCCCAGACATATATCCCCCAGTTGACCGAGATAAGCGCCGCCGTCAGCGCCGCCATTCCCAGCATGCGCGGCGTGCGGATTGCGGCTTTCAACTCGCTGGTGCGGCGCAGGACCAACAGCACCCCAAGGGCGACCGGCACCGACCAGATCACCCGATGTGCGATCACCTCTGCCGGCGGAATGTGGGCCAGCGCCTTCATGTAAAGCGGCAGGAACCCCCACAAAAGATAGGCGGTCAAGGCAAATAGAAACCCCGAAAGGCTGTCTTCATTTGTGGCTTTGGGGGATGCATCTGACATGTCCTCTCCCTAACTGTCCCGCCCGCCCGCAACCACGCCAATCTTGTGCCCCACACAATCGCGCGCCCGGTGATTTGCTCTTTTCACAAATACTCATCTTCGCCCCCGTCGCGACAGCCACCGCCGGTACAGGACCTATAGTCGCCGCCGCAGATAGTCCGCCGTAAAGGCCGCATAGCTCTCCGCCGTCACCTCCAACCGGTCGCGCATCAATCCGTGTACCTCGGGCAGGCGGTGAAACGGGACGGCAGGCCAAACGTGATGCTCGACGTGATAGGGCATGTTCCAGGTCAAAGCCCGCACGACCCGATTGGTGAAAGTGGTCCGGGTGTTGGCAAACATGTTGGCCACGCGCGGGCAGTCGCCATGCTCGGCCAGAAGATACAGCCGCAGGAACGGCTGACCCAGAAGCATCGGCACCAGCCAAAGCCACAAGGCCAGCGGCGACCAGATCAGCGACACTGCGACGCCAAGATACCCCACCGCCATGATCCGCGCCTCGCGGATGATGCGGCCTTTCGCACCCGTCGGCAGATAGTCCCCATCTGCCCGCCCACGCACCAGCGCCGCCATCAGCCGCAGTTCCGATCCCCAATAGGGAAGCCCCGACACATGCCAGACCCAGGCCTGCCAGGTCCGCGGCTTCTCGCCCAGCAACTCCGGGTCTTTGCCCTCGATATTGGTCCAGCGATGATGGGCAAGATGAAAATAACGGAACCATTCGAACGGCAGGATCAGCAGAAAGCCCGCCAGACGCCCGGCCCAGTCGTTGAGCCAAACCGACCGAAACGGAGTGCGGTGCGTCGCCTCATGTTCCAGCGTGAACAGAAAGGTGACCAGCAGACCTTGGGCCGGCAGCAGGCCCCACCAGCCCGGCACTTTCACAGCAATCAACCCGCTCACCAGCAGGATCAGCCCCAGATGCAAGCCCAGATGCCGCAGCCCCGGACCATTGGACAAGGCCGTCATCCGGTCGCGCAGCGCGGCGGGCACATCCGCCATGAAGGCGCGATGATCTGTCATGCCTTTGTCAATTCCCACCCCGGCGGGGCCAGTTCGAATCCCTCGAACCTGAACCCCGGAGACACGGTGCAGGAGACCAGCGTCCAGTCCCCCGTCGACCACGCCGCCTGCCACCAGCCCGCAGGCACCACCATCTGCACCAGATCATCCCCCAGAACATCCGGCCCCAGCCGATGCTCGCGCGCCGAAGCCTCCCCCATCGACAGGATCAACGGTGCCCCTGCATGCCACAGCCATATCTCGTCGGCATCGACCCGGTGCCAATGGCTGCGTTCATCCGCGCGCAAGAGGAACAGGATCGCCGTGCCGTTGGCCCGTCCGTCGATCACAGGCCCGGCCCAGGTCTGCCGATACCAACCGCCCTCGGGATGCGGCAGCAGTTCCAGCTTCCGGATGATGTCTTCCGCGCTCATCCTTCCCTCCATTCCCCCGGAGCGAGCCCCTCCAGCGTCCAGTCCCCCACCCGCCAGCGGATCAGCCGCAGGCAAGGCAGCCCCACCGCCGCACACATCCGCCGCACCTGCCGGTTGCGCCCCTCGCGCAAGGTGATCTCGATCCACCCATCCGGCACCGACTTCCGCACCCGGATCGGTGGGGTGCGCGGCCAAAGCCAGTCCGATTCTGGCACAGCCCTTGCCCCGGCGCGCAGCGTGGGGCCGTCGTTCAGGACCACCCCGACGCGCAACCGCTCCAAAGCCTCCTCCGAAACCGCCCCCTCGACCTGTGCGAAATAGGTCTTCTCCAACTTGAACCGGGGGTCCGCAATCCGCGCCTGCAAGCGTCCGTCATCGGTCAACACCACCAGCCCTTCCGAATCCCGGTCCAGCCGCCCCGCCGGATAGACCCCCTTGACCGGCACAAAATCCGCCAGCACCGCCCGCTCCCCTTCGCGGGAAAACTGGCAGAGCACGTCATAGGGTTTGTTCAGAAGGATCAACATAGCACAGGCCTAGCCCGACCAGCCCTTGACTGGAAGCCCGTTAGCCGCGTTTTGGACAATAGCCTCCGCGCAAACATCGCAGCGCGGGTTTCACATGGCTGGGATCTTCGTCCAAAGAGGACCCGCAAAGCCCGGAAGACGCATGGTAACCGTCGTCGGTCACTTCCAGCCAAAGCAACCCGTTGCGGTCCTGCAGATACCCCACTGCATTTGCAGCGCTTCCTCCACCCGCGACATTGGTGCCATCCGTGATGCTAATAGTCACATTCGCTACAATTGGTTGGTCAAAAGCCCTTAGGGAAGCCTTATTCCCTTCGAATTTTGCGGTCCAGATTTCGACAGGCAGGTCAAAGCTCTCAGATGACTCCGGCTCGAGCTTTTCGGTAAATTCAAGGTCTCGCAACGCGCCGTAGACCAAAAGGTACTCTTTGTCGGACAACTGATGTTCCCAGTAGGCGTCCCGTAACTCATAGTCGAAGATCTATTCGACACATTCCAAGGCGCGGGCGGACTGGGGTGCGACCAGGGAGAAGGATAGAATTAAAGCCGTCAGAATACGCAAAATGGGACCTCCAAAGGACACCACTGACAGTCGCATGGGCGTTCTATCGAAACAAGCCGCGCCCTCTGGCAAGCCCCGTTGCCAAAGCCCGTGCCCCGTGCCAGCCTTCGCCCCATGACACATACCCTGATCATCGGCGCAGGCATCACCGGCGCGGCACTTGCCTGGCAGCTTTCCCGCCGGGGGGACGAGGTGACCATCGTCTCGACCCATGCCGAAGGGGGTCTTGCCTCGACCGCGAGCTTTGGCTGGCTCAACGCCTCGTATTCCCTGTCGCACCCGCATTACCACCTGCGCCACGCTGGTCTTGCCGCCCATCGCCGCCTGCAGGCGCAGCTTTCCGGACTGCCGACCACCTGGCAAGGCTGCCTGTGGTATGAGGCGACCGGCGACGCGCAGGACGAGACCGCCAGCGACCTGACCGCCCTTGGCTATCCGGTCCAGCGCCTGACCCGGGCGCAGATTGCCGACAAGATTCCCGCCCTCGGTCCGGTTCCCGAAACCGCCCTCTTTTTCCCGGGTGAGGGCCAATCCGACCCCGCCACACTGGCCCGCGCCCTGATCACCGCTTCCGGCGCAAAGGTCATCCGCGCCACCGTTCAGGCCGTGACCCATACAAACGGTCGCGCAACCGGGGTCGTTACCGACCTTGGGCCAATAGGTGCCGACCAGGTGATCCTGGCCACCGG
>CAIXBE010000386.1 GCA_903917595.1 uncultured Rhodobacterales bacterium | reverse complement strand
CGCCAGAGCGAGCAGCCGTCAGGATTGTGAACTCCAACAAATGTCGGGTCACATCGTCCTTCTCACGGATGACCTCTTTGACGAAATCCATAGCAATACGCCAAGGCATGGCTGGATGGTGAACCTTTTGCTTAGCCGTAATGCTCTGCTTGGGCAAAAGCGTGTCGACCATGTCGACCACGTTGCCCTGTACATAGCCATTGCCCCAGCACCACTTCATCACGGCATAACAGCGCTGTTTCACCCGACGCGCCGTTTCTGGTTTGGTGATCCAGATCGGGCGAATGACGTCTGCAAAGTCTGACGGCTTTAGGGTGTCAACACCCCGATGACCAATGATGGGAACCGCATAAGTTGTCAGGGTGTTGATCCACTGATCGATGTGCTTGCCGTTCGACCAACTCGACTTGTGCTCCTCATGGACCTTAACGGCAGCCTCTTGGAAGGTCGGCAGTCGCACACTCTGGTCAGTTTGCAAGCGCTTGCGTTCAGCCTCTTCGAGTGGGTCTAAACCGTTGGCTAAGTGCTTGCGCGCTGCCTGCGCGAACTCTCGCGCCTGACTGATCGAAACCTCAGGGTATGCGCCGAGCCCCATGTCGCGCCGCTTGCCTGTCTCTGGCGATACGAACCTTAAGCGCCACTTCCCACGGCCAGCCTCAGAGCCTGGCAACAGTTGAAGTCCGGTCACAGTGCCATCGGCAAGAGCGCCATCCGCTGGATTGATCTTTCGTGCCTTCAGTTCGGTTAGCTTCACAGTCAGACCCACATCCAGCCCCACATGTTGTATGAGCTTCTATGATAGTCGTTGAGATCGGATGAGACAAGGTTATCTTGTGACAGCAATTAAAATTGTTCTATAGCATATGTTTACAGGAAGGATGCCTGAGATTTCATGATCTTAGGGGGAATTTTATAGCGGACACCGCCTCCGCCATTTTCTTTTTAACGCATTGAATTTAAACAGCTTTTCCCGAGCACGTTTCGCTTACCCACTTCGATCCCATCATCCCCAGAACGCTTGATAGCCGTCGGTTACAGTTGGTTGCATCCCGGATCATGCTGTGGCGCCCCGCGCTGCGTGATACATCCGTGCGTATAGCGAATGATTTCGCGTTGAAACCAAGCTCCGGCTGATCTGTCACTAACAGTTGGTCATTCACTTTCGCTTCGCCAAAGTGGAGCGTGGGCTCACGGTATTGGCTGCGTGACGACCATCTTCCCAAGCGTCCAGAATATTTCACTCAGGTCACAAGAAAGCCTTGCAATTCCGATTACTCATTACTATATACACCGTAATGCAGATGAAAACAGGGATTGAAACAATGGCAAACGCTAACGCCGAGGCCCAGCGAAAATGGCGCGAGCGGCAGAAACAGAAGCGGCTTGACGGCCTGAGGCTTGCGAGCCCAGCCCAGGGCGCCGATCTTTTCCGCCGGCCGTTCTTTGAGGCGCTTGAAGAGAACGACAACGCTTCGAATGTTGATATCAGCCTCGACCTCGCAGGCATCAAGCCTATGGAGTTCCTGGATGATAGCGGCCCGCGGTCCTTCACCGGGCAGATCGAGCAGGGTGCCGCTGAGAACGGGGAGGAGCCATATCAGGGCGCCCAGAACTCCCTCAACCGTGCCGAGATCATGGTCGGCTGCCTGATCGACGCGGCCGCCGAACTTGCTGGCATCATCAACAGCTATAAGAGAAAGGAAATCACGCAACGCATCACCGAAATCGAGAACTCAGACATGGCAGATCCGGTCACCCGCAAGGCCGCCCTCGCTCAGATCGTGAGGCTTAACAAGGTCATGGAGCAACTCGACAAGCTGGTCCGCTGG
>CAIXBE010000385.1 GCA_903917595.1 uncultured Rhodobacterales bacterium | reverse complement strand
TTTTCGTCGGTGAAGGAGGTGACGGCAAGGACCGGGCCGAAGACCTCTTCGCGATACAGGCGGTGTTCGGGTTTTACGCCTGTGACAATTGTCGGGTCCATGTAGTAACCGCCTGTGTCCTGCAAGATGCGCGTGCCGCCAGTGACGATGTCGCCACCTTCGCGGGCGGCGTCGGCCACGAAGCCAAGATTGCCTTCAAGCTGCGCCAGCGAGTTGACGGCTCCTACCTGGGTTACCAGCGACAGCGGGTTGCCGACCGCCATTTTGCGGGTGGCAGCGGTCAGTTCGGCGACAAAATCGTCATGCACCGAGGCTTCGACCAGCAGGCGTGATCCCGCGACGCAGACCTGGCCCGCATTGCGGAAGATCGCATTGGCGGCGGCTTTGGCGGCAAGGCCCAGGTCGGGGGCATCGGCAAAGACCACGTTTGGCGACTTGCCGCCAAGCTCCAGATAGCAGCGTTTGAGGTTCGACTGGGCCGAGTATTGCAAGAGCCTGCGGCCCGTCGCCCCTGACCCGGTGAAGACCAGCACATCCACGTCAGGCGACAGCGCCAACGCCTCGCCCGTCACCCGACCGGGGCCGGTGACCACGTTGAAAACGCCCGGCGGCAGGCCCGCCTCCAGCGCCAGATCGGCAAGCCGCAGCAGGGAAAGCGAAGCGGTTTCGGCCGGTTTCAGCACCACCGAATTGCCCATCGCCAGAGCGGGTGCGACCTTCCAGGCGCCGATCATCAGCGGGAAGTTCCAGGGGACGATGGCACCGACCACGCCAACGGGTTCGCGGTGGATCAGAGCCAGCACATTGGCGGGGGTGGGGGCCACCTCGCCGTAGACCTTGTCGATCGCCTCGGCGTAATAGCGGAAGGTGCCGGCGGCGCTGCCGGGTTCGGCTTTCAGCGCCATCGAGATTTCAGTGCCGTTGTCGCGGACGCCAAGGACAGCCAGTTCCAGCGCGTGGGTGTCGATCAGATCGGCCAGCCGGAACAAGATTGCCTTGCGCCCGGCCGGGGCCATACGCGACCAGCGCCCATCTTCAAACGCCATTCGGGCCGAGGTGGTGGCGCGGGCCACATCCGCCGCCGAGGCGCTGGCGATGGTGGTGATCACGGTGCCGTCGATAGGGGACAGAACCGAGGTCTCGCCACCCTCACCCGTAACCTGCTTGCCGTCGATCAGCAGCTTTCCGACGGCAATCGGCATCCGGGCCAGTGTGTCGATTGCAGCTTGGGTTGGGGCGGTCATCGTGGTCTCCATCCGCAAAAGGGGTCGCACGCCGCAGCTGAGAGGGCGACGCAAGCCATCCCCGCCGGAACGTGTATCCACACTCCTAATGGTTCATTATTTGAACCAATGGTTCTAAAAACAGATTGACAGACCCGCCCGCGATCTGTCAACAAAAATGAGCCGGTCCGATGTCCCGGCCCCCCGTCACAAGGCGAAAGCGTTCATGGGAACCGTTTCGAAAGCGCTGGACCTGCTGGGGTGCTTTTCGCACCAGCGGCCCCGCTTTGGCCTGACAGAACTGGCGAAACTGTCGGGCACCAACAAGGCCACCTGCTTTAGGCTGCTGTCGGAACTGCAGGCCTTTGGCTATGTCGAACAGATCGGCACCAGCCGGGAATACCGACTTGGCCCCGCCGTCCTGCGGCTGGCCAGCCTGCGTGAGGCGCATGTGCCGACCCGCGAAACCGCCCTGCCGGTGCTGGAGGCTTTGGCCCGTGCGACCGGCGAAACCTCACACCTGTCCTTGCTGATCAGCGGACAGTTGACCACGTTGGCCTTTGTCTATTCCGCCGATCACGGCACCAAGGCGATGATGGAGGATGCCGATATCCTGCCGTTTCACGCCACGTCCTCTGGCCTTGCCGTGCTGGCCTTCCTGCCCGAGGCCGAGGTTGCGGCGATCCTCTCGCGGCCCCTGCCCCGGCTGACCCCGGACACCACCGTCAGCGCCGACGCCATCCGTGCGCTGCTGCCAGCGGTGCGCGCCCAGGGGATTGGCGAAACGGCAGGCACCTTTGAGGCCGACGTGAAAAGCGCCGCCGCCCCCCTGTTCGACGCGGCAGGGCGCTGCACCGGGTCGATCGGCGTGGCGGCCCCGGCGGCGCGGATGACTGAAACGCTGCGGCTGGTCATCCGGCACGAACTGGCACGGGCAGCGCAGGACGTCACCGCAATCTGGGGCGGACGTCTGCCCGAAACTTTGGCCACACATTGGCACTCAATCCTGCAAGGGGAACCGCGATGAGGGACGAGAACTTTCTGAAGGCGAACAACGCGCGTAGTTTCTGGCACCCGATGACGGCCCCCGCCGACAGTCTGGCCAACCCGCCAACGATCATCACCGGTGGTGCGGGGACACGCATCCGCGACATCGACGGGCATGAGGTGGTCGATGCCGTGGGGGGCCTTTGGAACGTCAACCTTGGCTATTCCTGCCAGCCGGTGAAAGACGCAATCGCGGCGCAGTTGCAGCAGCTGCCCTATTATTCGACCTTTCGCGGCACCTCGAACGACTGCGTGATCGAACTGGCCGAAGAATTGCGCACCTTCTTTGAACCTGACGGGCTGACCCGCGCCTTCTTTACCAGCGGCGGCTCCGACAGCGTGGAAACCGCGCTGCGGCTGGCAAGGCAGTATCACAAGATCCGGGGCGAGGCGGGGCGGGTCAAGTTCCTGAGCCTGAAGAAGGGCTATCACGGCACGCACATTGGTGGCGCTTCGGTGAACGGCAATGCCAACTTCCGCACCGCCTATGAACCCCTGTTGCCGGGCTGCCACCACATCCCCGCGCCCTATACCTATCGCAACCCGTTTAACGAGACCGATCCTCAGCGGCTGGCTGCTCTGTGTCTTGCGGCACTTGAGGACGAAATCGCCTTTCAAGCCCCCGGCACCATCGCCGCCTTCATCATGGAGCCGATCCTGGGCGCAGGCGGCGTGATCGTGCCACACGAAAGCTTCATGCCCGGGGTGGCCGCGATCTGCAAACGCAACGGCATTCTGTTGATCGCGGACGAAGTGATCACCGCCTTCGGTCGCACCGGGGCCTGGACGGGCAGCAGGCTGTGGGGCGTGAAGCCCGACTTTGCCTGCACCGCCAAGGCGATCACCAACGGCTATTTCCCCTTTGGCGCGGTGATGATTGCCGAAGGCGTGGCCGAGGTGTTCGAGGGTGACCAGACCGGCAAGGCGGCGATCGGGCATGGCTATACCTATTCCGGCCACCCGGTCGGAGCGGCGGCGGCGCTGGCCTGTCTGGCTGAGACCCGGCGCCTGAACGTGGTTGAAAACGCCGCCGCGCGGGGCAAACAGTTGCACGATGGACTGCTTGCGCTGCAGGCAAAGCACGAAGTCATCGGCGACGTGCGCGGCGGGCGCGGGCTGATGCTGGCGCTGGAACTGGTGGCCGACCGGGCGACGAAGAAACCGGCCGACAAGGCGGTTCCCGCGGCTGTGCAGGTCGCGGCCTACAAGGCGGGCGCGATGGTCCGGGTTTCGGGTCCCAACATCATCCTGTCACCGCCACTGATCGTCACGCCGGAGGATGTCACCGTGATCCTGTCGGCGCTGGACGCCGGTCTGTCGGGGGTCTGAGGCGATGGCCGATTTCGTGGCGCTGCTTGGCACCAAGGGCGGCCCGGCAATCCGTCCCGGCTCGGCGATGCCGACCTCGACCTTGCTGTCGCTGGGCGGGACACGGATCGTCGTCGATTGCGGTTTGGGTGTCACCAAGTCGCTGGTCGATCAGGGCATGGCGCTGAAGGACCTGGCGCTGGTGGCGATCACGCACCTGCATTCCGATCACTATCTGGAACTGGGGCCGCTGTTGCACACGGCCTGGGTGTCCGGCCTGAAAACTCCGGTGTCGATCTGGGGGCCTGCCGGGCTGGACGGCTACTGGCAGGGCTTTCTGGCCTCGATGCAGGCCGACATAGACCTGCGCATTACCGATGAGGGAAGGCCCGACCTGCGGGATCTGGTCAGGCTGCATGTGATCCGCGAAGACATGCCTGCGATGCTGGGAGCAGTCGAGATGCGGGCCATGCCCAGCCTGCACCCGCCGCTGACGGATTGCTGGTCGCTGACTTTTGCCGTCGAAGGCAAGCGCGTGGTCTTTTCCGGCGATACCGCCTTCAACCCCGCGCTGGCCGATTTTGCCAAAGGCGCGGACCTTCTGATCCACGAGGCGATGCTGGAACCCGCCCTTGGCCCCCTGTTGGCCCGGATCGGCAATGGCGACGGACGGTTGATGCACCACTGGCTGCGGGCCCACACGCTGGCTGCCGATGCGGCGCGGACCGCGACCATGGCGGGGGTCAAGGCGCTGGCATTGCATCACCTGATCCCTTCGGACGACCCGGATTTCGGCCCCAAGGATTGGACCGCCGACGTGAGGCCGCACTACGACGGCCCGCTGCATGTCGGGCGCGACGGGCTGCGGATCGAGATTTAAGCGCGGCGCCGTCAGACCGGCAGGCCCGCGTCGGGTTTTAACTGGTCCATCACGATCTGGCTTTGCACCCGTGCCACCGCCGGATGCGGCAAGAGCGCGTGATGCACCAGCCGGTTCAAGGCAGGCAGATCGGCGCACCAGACCCGCAGCAGATAGTCTGCCTCGCCGGTCAGGGTCCAGACGGCCACAACCTCGGGCTGGGCGGCGACCAGACGGGCAAAGCCCTGCGCCGCCTCGGGGCTGTGGGCGGCCATCTGCACCTGGACAAAGGCCTGCACTGTAAGCCCCACGCGTCCGGGATCGACCGTGGCGCGGTAGCCGGTGACATAGCCTTCGGTCTCCAGCCGCTGGCGGCGGCGGGCGGCCTGGCTGGGTGAGAGGTTCAACCTCTCGCCCAAGGTTTGCGCGGTCAAAGTCGCATCGCCCTGCAACAGCGCGACAAGGCGGCGGTCGGTAGCGTCAATCATGCGTGTTCCTCGCGCTGAACCTTGCCTTGACGGATTATCGGCGCACCAATGATCACAATCAAGCCGAACTTCGCGCACCGCACGCGCAAACCTTGAAGTATCATGTCCCAACCGCAAAACCAGACGGAGTCTGCCCAATGGGTCCCTTTCCGCACCTAGCCCCGCGCGCCGTGATCTCGGCCGAGAACCCGGCCGGCACCGATGGCTTTGAATTCGTCGAATTCGCCCACCCCAACCCGGTTGAGCTGCGCGCGCTGTTCACCCGCATGGGCTATGCGCTGACCGCCCGCCACAAATCCCGCGACATCCAGCTGTGGCAGCAGGGCGACATAACCTATGTGCTGAACAACGATCCCGGCAGCCATGCCCGCCGCTTTGTCGACGAACATGGGCCTTGCGCGCCGTCGATGTGCTGGCGGGTGGTCGATGCGGGCCATGCCTTTGCCCATGCGGTGGCACTGGGGGCGACCCCCTATGACGGCGCGGACAAGGCGCTGGACCTGCTGGCCATCATCGGCATCGGCGGGTCGCTGATCTACTTCACCGACCGCTATGGCAGCGAGAACCCCTATGACGCCGACTTCGACTGGCTGGCCACGCCGAAGCCTGCGGGCGTCGGCTTTCACTACCTGGATCACCTGACCCACAACGTCCATCGCGGCCGCATGGATCACTGGTTCGACTTCTACAGCCGGTTGTTCAACTTTCACCAGATCCGCTTTTTCGACATTGAGGGCAAGTTCACCGGGCTGTACAGCCGCGCGCTGACCTCGCCCTGCGGCCGCATCCGCATCCCGATCAACGAGGACCGGGGCGAGACCGGCCAGATCGTCGAATACCTGCGCCGCTATAACGGCGAGGGCATTCAGCACATCGCCGTCGGCACCGATGACCTTTACGCCGCCACCGACGAGATCGCCCAGCGCGGTTTGAAGTTCATGCCGAAGCCGCCGATGGCCTATTATGAGGCCTCGAAATCCCGGGTCGTCGGACACTCCGAACCTTTGGCCGACATGGCCCGGCATGGCATTCTGATCGACGGCGAAGGCGTGGTTGATGGTGGCGAGACGCGGATCCTGTTGCAGATATTTTCCAAGACCGTGATCGGCCCGATCTTCTTTGAATTCATCCAGCGCAAGGGCGATGACGGCTTTGGCGAGGGCAACTTCCGTGCCCTTTTTGAAAGCATTGAACAGGACCAGATCGACCGTGGCGTGCTGACCGCCTCGTAAGATTGGCGTTACCGATAGCGTTTGCTGACCGTCTTCGCGATGTTCGAGGCAATGTTGCTGGCGCTCCACCCGGTCAGTTCGCGCAACATCGCGGCCTCGTCCTTGATCCGCTTGCGGGTCTCAGCGAGGTATTCCTGGCCATAGTCGCATGAGATATCACCGTCGAAGGAATGATTGATCACATAGCGGCCCTGAAAATTCTCGCGGTCATCGGTCACCGAGAATTTGAGGTCCTCGAAAAACGTGTCCTTGGAATAGCGGATGTGCAGGCGGGTGACGAAAAGATCGGGGGTCGCGGCTTCGTCCGGCCTGACCCAGGTGACGCCAAGCGACTGCATTTCGGCATGTGACAGCGGGTCGTCGGCGCAGGGATCGCACCAGGCCATGTCCCAGGCATATTCCAAGAACGCACCGTTCTTGGGGGCCATGCGGTCGAACATGGCGCGGTAGAACTGCGGGAAGGCCTGCGAGATGAAAACCGGGACATTGATGTCCGAGGGCAATTTCTTCGTCATATAGTTGGTCAGCTGGACCCGGCCTTCGCGGGCAAGGGCCATCACGATAAGGTCCTGCGGGCCGTCGCCGTTCAGCTTGCCCAACTGGATCGGCAGCATGAAGTCCTTGGATTTAAAACGCAGCTGCAGGGGTTCCAGCTCTTGGCTGGCGGCCTCGGAATGGCGCGACAGGTTCACTTTAGCGACAAAGAACTTCATCCCGCCGTTGATGTAACCGGCAAGCGCATCTTCGGCCCCTTCGGGAAGCTGGTAGCCTTCACCGCGCAGGAATTCAGCCAGACCGTCGGATTGCTTCGCCGCAAGCATCTGGATGTCATAGGATCCAACGGCAAATTCGCGGGCGATCGTCACGCCCAGCGCGCGGGCACCTTCATAGCGTTCGCGTTTGGTGTCGGCGTCTTCCGACACCATCACTGAAACCTCTTCTTCGATGATCACAGGATTACAGGGGTCCGCGTCAAAATACTCGACCAGCCGTGGCGCGGTATAGCGGTCCAGATGCGCGATGGTTTCGGCGGGCACAGTCGTCACCTGATCGCGGTTCAGGACCTTGGGCGTCGGCACGATCATCGCGAATTCGGCGGGGGTGCCTTTATAGTCCGACGACATGGTGATGACCGAGGCATTGCCGTCGCGGGTGTAGATGACGGTCGACCCCTTGTTGTAAAGCGACCCATCGGCCCGGGCGACGTAAAAACCGCAAAAGGCATGGGCGGCGGGGGCGGACAAGGCAAGGGCGGCAAGCAGAAGTCGGAAAAGGGATTTGCGCATCGGATGCTCCAGAACTGGGTAAGCCTTGGCCAACGGCTGATCCGTTCGGGGTTGCTATGCAATAGCAACCGGCTTTCGTTTGACCCTATGGTCGTCACCCCGTGCTGCGGGCAAGGTCGAAGGCTTCTGCCAACACGGCATCATCGCCAATATGGTTCATCAAGATCAGGACAAGCCGCGCGTTCAGCGCCTGGCTTTCAGGTTCGGTCATGCCCTTGTGGGCGGCCAGAAGGGCCGCATAGGCGGTGTCGGGGGCCTTGAGGTTCGGGTTGGTGACAAGGCTCATGTCCGGTCCTTCCAAATGGACTTCGCGGCTTCAGAAATGACTGCAGGCGTGGCGCTCAACCAGCGGGCAGCGATGATCTGATCGGGGCGGATCAGATAAAGCGCCGACGGCGCGCTGCCAAGGTAGCGGGTTTGCAACTGCGGAGTCGGTGCAAGCTCAAGGGTTTTCAGGCCCGCGACCTTTGGGGCCGGTTGACCGATGGCCAGCAGGATCGGCTCGCGGCCCAGTTGGTCGATCAGCCAGCCTTGCGGCAGCGGCGCATCGGGGGCGACGGACCCGGGGCGGCTGAGGGTGGGAAGCTGGGGGTCGTCCGCTCCGATCGATGGATAGGTGCAGGGGGCGGACAGGCGGCCGGAATTGACCAAGGGCCGGGCGAAAGGGGCCTTGGCGGCAAGTGTCAGAACGGCATCGCGGAACATGCGTTCGGCCCCCGGTGCGGGCGACATGAAGCGGGTTGTGCGTGAAGAGTTGAGAAGGTTCTCGTCCGCGCCATGCTGGCGTTCGCGGTCATAGGCGTTCAGGATCGCCGGGTCATGCCCCTTGGCCACCGCAGCCAGACGCCAGCCCAAAGCATCGACATCCTGCAAGCCGCCATTGCCGCCCCGCGCCCCAAAGGGCGACACGATATGGGCACTATCGCCGCAAAAGATCACCCTGCCATGCACGAAGCGGGCCAGACGGCGGCACTGGAAGGTGTAGACCGACACCCAGTCCAGCCGGAAATCCCTGTGCCCGATGGCCTTTTCGATCCGGGGGATCACGCGGTCGGGCTGCCGTTCCGCCTCGGGGTCGGCATCCCAGCCCAGTTGCAGGTCGATGCGGTAGATATTGTCGGGCTGCTTGTGCAAAAGCGCCGACTGGCCGGGGTGGAAATTCGGCTGAAACCAGAAGCGGCGTTCGCTGGGGAAATCGCCCTGCATCTCGATGTCGGCGATCAGGAAACGTTCCTCGAAAAGCTCGCCGTCGAAATCCAGACCCATCATCCCCCGGATATCACTCCGCGCGCCGTCGCAGGCGACAAGGTGGTCAGCCTCCAGGCTATAGGGACCGTCGGGGGTTTCCACAGTCAGGGTGACGTGATCGGTCTGGGTCAGCGAGGAGAGCTTGTTCTTCCAGCGCAGGTCGACGAGGTCCGGAAACTCCATCGCCCGGGTGACCAGATATTCCTCGACATAATACTGCTGCAGGTTCACGAAGGCCGGCATCTTGTGGCCGGGTTCGGGCTGCAGGTCGAAGTTCCAGACTTCGGCATCGCGGTGCAGCGTGCGACCGACCTTCCAGATCACGCCCTTGTCCACACATTTCGCGCCGACACCCAGGCGGTCCAGGATCTCAAGACTGCGTTTGGACCAGCAGATCGCGCGGCTGCCGACCGACACGACGTTGTTGTCGTCCAAGACCACCGACGGCACGCCATATTGTGCAAGGTCGATGGCCAAGGCGAGACCGATCGGCCCAGCACCGACAATGACGACCTTGTGGCGCGGCTCGGGCGCGGTCAGGCCGGGGGGGGCGGTGTAGGGAAAGGGGCGGTAATCATAGGCCATGGATGGGAACTCCAGACAGGCGGAGAAGACCGAAGGCGATGGCCAGAAGGACGCCAAGCGCGGTTCCGGCCTGCAGAAGGCGGTTCGCCACACGACCAATTGTCGTTTCATTTTCTTCGCGCCGCGCCCGAACTCCAGCTTCCGACCGCTTTGCGAACCGCTCGGCCAAGGACCCGAACTGAGCTTCCCAATAGCCGGGGGTCCTGTGGGACGCCCTGACTGCTACAAAAGCAGCCAGAAAAAAGCCCACGGCGACGCACAGCATCGCAACGCCCATCAAGATGGAAAAGACCAGATTCATCCTTGAAGCGCCGCCCACATGTCCAGATCGCGCTGGGCGGTCCAGATGCGGGGGTGGGCAATGCCGCGCGCTTCGTCATAGGCGCGGGCGACGTTGAAGGGCAGGCAGTGTTCGTAGATCGCATAGTCCTTGAACTTCGGGTCGCATTCGGCGCGGCAGGCATCCCAAGCCTCTTTTAGCGAGCCATTGCGGGCAGCGACGCGGGCGACGGGTTTGTAGGTGGAGTCGACGAAGTCGAGGGTGCGGTCGAGGGCGGCGTTCACCGCCTTTTGCCCGATCACGGCGTCGCCCCGGCCCGGTGCGATGGCGTCAAGCTTGTAGGCGCGGATTGCCTCCAGCGTCGCGCCCCATTCGGCGAAATGGCCGTCGCCGCAGTAGCAGGCCGAATGCGCCTCGACGATATCGCCGGTGAACATCACGTTGGCGTCGGGCACATGGATCACCGCGTCGCCCGCGGTATGGGCGCGGCCAAGCTGGAGGATATCGACACGGCGATTGCCAAGAAAAACGCTCATCTTGCCGTTGAAGGTGGTGGTGGGCCAAGTCAGGCCGGGGATGCTCTCATGCCCCTGAAACAGGCGGGGAAAGCGCTGGAACTCACTGTCCCAGTCTTCCTGCCCGCGTTCCGCCACCATGTTCCGGGCGGCTTCGGACATGATCACCTGTGGCGCATGAAAGGCCGATGCGCCCAGCACGCGGACGGCGTGGTAGTGGGTCAGCACGACATGGGAAATCGGCTTGTCGGTGACGCCCCGGATACAGTCGATCACCTTCTGCGCCAGGCGGGGGGTGGCCTGCGCCTCGATCACCATCACCGAGTCGTCCCCGATGATGACGCCCGAGTTGGGATCACCCTCGGCGGTAAAGGCGTAAAGGCCCCCGCCGATTTCGGTGAAGCTGATCTTCTTGTCCGCCATGTCGCCTTGCGACGCGAATGCCTTGGCCATGTCAGCTCCTTTGATAGGGGTCTTTAAGGGCGGGAAGCAGGGTTCCCGTGCAGTCGCCGAAGCCGATGGCATAGCCGTCGCCCTTGCACTGGCCGCGTAGGGTCAAGGTGTCGCCGTCTTCGACAAAGCTGCGGCTGCCGCCTGCAATGGCGATGGGCTCCTTGCCGCCCCAGGAAAGTTCAAGCAGGCTGCCACGGCTTTCCTTGGTCGGGCCGGAGATGGTGCCGGAGCCGAGTAGGTCGCCAGTGTTCATCGGGCAGCCGCTGGTCGTGTGATGCGCCAGTTGCTGGGCCGCTGAGTAGTACATCTCGGCATAGTTGGTGCGGGCGATGATGGTCTCATGGCCGCCTTCGGGGGTCAGGCCGACCTCAAGCGGGATGTCGTAGAGCATCGGGCCGGGTTCCTGCAGGTGCGGCAGGAGGGGGAGTTCGCGGGCGGGGGTGGAGGTGCGGAAGGGCTCCAAGGCGGCCTTCATAACGATCCAGGGGGAGATGGTGGTGGCGGTGGCTTTGGACTGGAAGGGGCCAAGCGGCTGGTATTCCCAGCCCTGAATGTCGCGGGCGGACCAGTCGTTCAACAGGACATAGCCGAAGATCATCGCATCGGCTTCGGCCACGGTGACCGGGCCTTGCGACGACATGCCGACGACAGCTCCCATTTCAAGTTCGATGTCAAAGCGGCGGGAGGGTTGGAAGGCGGGGACGGCATGGTCCGGGCCCTTGACCTGCCCCCAGGGGCGACGGACCGGGGTGCCCGACACCACCACCGACGAGGCCCGCCCGTTATAGCCGATGGGGATATGCAACCAGTTCGGCGGCAGAGCGTTTTCGGCCCCGCGCATCATGGTGCCGACGTTCATGGCGTGGTTCTTGCCTGCGTAGAAATCGGTGTATTCGCTGACGAGGAACGGCAGGTGCAATTCGGCCTTGGCCATCGGTACCAGATGGGGCTCGACCTCGGTACGGTCTTTCGCCCCTTCGGCCAAAAGCTCGGTCAGCCGGGTGCGCAGGGCGGCCCAGACTTCGGGGCCTGCCTCCATCAGGTCATTCCAGAACGGCACGTCGAGATAGGGCGCGCCGGGGAGGGTGACGAGGCCCTCTTCCTCCAGTGCGGCCACGTCCAGCACGAAGTCCCCGATGGCGACCCCACAGCGCGGGTCTTCGCCCGCCGTCGAGAACACCCCGCAGGGCAGGTTGTTCAAGGGAAAGTCGCAACCGTCACGATTTGCGCTTTCAACCCATGACCGGATCAATCCCAAGGCTCTTGCCCTTCCTCTTGGTAACAATACTCCACGGGGGTGCAGGGGTGTGTAACCCCCGCTCCGCCCTCTCAGCCTATTTGATGCCTGGTGTGCCGTCGAATTTCTTCTGCAGCGACCCCCAGCAGTCGATGTAGTCATCTTGCAGATGCCCCGCCGTCGCCGCCCATGCGGTCAGGTGCTGCGGGAAGCGGGTTTCGATCATGAAGGACATCGTGTCCGATTGCTTGACCGGCACCATGGGTTCATTCGACGCATGTTCGAACGCACCCATGTCCGGCCCGTGCGGCAACATGCAGTTGTGCAAGGACATGCCGCCGGGGACAAACCCTTTGGGCTTGGCGTCATAGATGCCGTAAATGTTGCCCATCAGTTCCGACATGACGTTTTTGTGGTACCACGGCGGGCGGAAGGTGTTTTCGGCCACCATCCAACGTTCGCGGAAAAGAACAAAGTCGATATTCGCCGTGCCCTCGATGCCACTTGGAGCCGTCAGAACGGTAAAGATCGACGGATCGGGGTGATCGAACAGCACCGCGCCAATCGGGCAATAGCTGCGCAGATCGTATTTCACCGGCGCATAGTTGCCGTGCCAAGCCACCACGTCCAAAGGTGAGTGGCCGATCTTCGTCTCATGAAACTGCCCGCACCATTTCACCGTGACGGTCGAAGGCACCTCGCGATCCTCGAACGCCGCCACCGGCGTCTTGAAGTCGCGCCGGTTGGCCATGCAGTTGGCCCCGATCGGACCGCGACCCGGAAGCTGGAATTTCTGCCCGTAATTCTCGCAGACAAAGCCGCGCGCCGGGCCTTCCAGCACCTCGACCCGGTAGACCAGCCCGCGCGGCAGAATGGCGATTTCGCGGGGCTCAAGGTCAATCACGCCCAGCTCGGTGCAAAACCGCAACCGGCCTTCTTGCGGCACCACCAGCAATTCGCCATCGGCCGAGAAGAAATAGTCGTCTTGCATCGACGTATTGACCAGATACATGTGGCTGGCCGTGCCGGTCTGGGTGTTCACATCGCCCGCTGTGACCATGGTGCGCATTCCGGTGATCCAGGTCAGCCGTTCATCCTCAGGCACCGCAACCGGGTCCCAGCGATACTGGCCCAGGCTGACGATGTCGGGATCAATGCAGGGCGCGGATTTCCAGTGCGGGACGGCGATCTTCTGGAAACGGTGCGTGTGCTTGACCGAAGGCCGGATGCGGTAGCACCAGGTCCGTTCGTTCTGGTGGCTGGGCGCAGTAAAGGCCGTGCCGGATAGCTGCTCGCCATAAAGCCCGTAGTTGCACTTTTGCGGGCTGTTCATGCCCTGCGGCAAGGCACCCGGCAAAGCCTCGGTTTCAAAGTCGTTGCCGAAACCGGGCATGTAGCCCGGCACCGTGCCGGTCGGGACAGTGGCACGGATCATCCGTTCGGGAAGGTCATGAAGGGTCATGATCTGGTCCTTGGCGCAAGGGAATCTCGCGACGGATATTGGTTGCGAATGCAACTAAGTCAAGCTAAACCTTTACCTGACCCATGGGAGATACGTTCAAGGTGACAGCCCCCATCATCCTGCAGGACTACTGGCGGTCCTCCTCGGCCTACCGGGTGCGCATCGCGCTGAACCTCTTGGGCCTTGCCTATCACAGCAACCCGGTCGATCTGGCAAACGGCGCGCAGTCCGAACCCGAAAACCTGGCGCAGAACCCGCAGGGGCTGGTGCCGACTTTGATGATTGACGGGCTTTGCCTGACCCAGTCACTGGCGATCATCGAGTATCTGCACGAGACCCGCCACGCCGGTTTCCTGCCGTCCGACCCGCCCGGCCGCGCCCGGGTCCGCGCTTTTGCCATGGCCATCGCGATGGAGGTTCAGCCGGTCTGCAACCTCCGCGTCGTCCGCCATGCGGTTGCAGCTTCGGGCGGGGAGATCAAGACCCAAGACTGGATGGGCCATTTCATCAGCCTTGGCCTGATCGGCTTCGAGGCCATGCTTGCAACCGGTCCGACAGGGGCTTTCTGCCACGGTGACCAACCGACCCTGGCCGACCTGTGCCTGGTGCCGCAGATCTACAACGCAAGGCGCTGGGAGGTGGACCTGACCGCCTATCCCCGGACGATTGCTATTGCCGAGCGGCTAGAGGCCCTGCCCGCCGTGGCTGCCGCCCATCCCGACAGGGTGCGTCCGTCTTAGGGGCTTTAGGCGAAGGTCAGATCAACCTGGCCGAACGGACCGAAATCCGCGTTGATGCGGCTACCGGACGGGGCCTCGATGGGGCGAACAAAGCTGCCGGACAGGACGATATCGCCCGCGTCAATCCCGGCCCCATAGCGGGCAAGCCTGTGGACCAGCCACAGGATACCGGTCACCGGATCATCCAGTACGCCCGCGCCAAGGCCGGTTTCCTCAACCACGCCACCCCGTTTGACGATGGCCCCGACCCAGCGCAGATCAAAGGCCTGGACCTCGTGACGCTGTGCGCCCAGAACGATCCCGGCATTGGCCGCATTGTCAGATACGGTGTCGACGATGGTCCTTGCCTTGCCCGTCGCGGGGTCCTGGCGGAGGATGCGGGTGTCCAAAATCTCCAGGCTGGGGGCGACAAAGTCGGTCGCGGCCAGCACATCGGCCCGGGTGACCGAGGCCCCGGCCAGCGGGGCCCGCATGACAAAGGCGATCTCGGCCTCGACCCGGGGCTGAATAAACCGGCCGGCGGGAACGTTGGCCGCATCGGCAAACAGCATGTCGTCCATCAGCACGCCCGAATCCGGCGTGGTGATGCCCAGCGCCTGTTGCATGGCCCGGCTGGTCAAACCGATCTTCCAGCCGATCCCACGCGCGCCTGCCGCCCGTTTCAGTGCGACCAGTGCCGCCTGCACTGCATAGGCGTCGTCCAGCGTCATGTCCGGGTGGCGCAGGCTGAGAAGCCCGATCTGCCGCCCGGCCCTTTCGGCCTGAAACAGCGCCTTTGCGGCGGCGTTTATGTCATCGGGCGTCATTCGTCGGCCACTCCGTTGGTCAGGGTGCCGATCCCTTCGGCAGTCACTTCGACCACATCGCCCGGCACCAGCCAGCGCGGCGGGTCGAACCTTGCGCCTGCGCCGGTTGGGGTGCCGGTCACGATGATGTCGCCGGGAACCAGCGTCGTGAAGGTCGAGATATAGGCGATCTGCCGGGAGATGGGGAACAGCATCCGCCCGGTCCGGTCGGACTGGCGCGGCTCGCCATTCACCCGGGTTTCCAGCGCCACATCGGTCAGTTGCAAGGGATCGCGGAACGGCACCAGCCACGGCCCCATCGCACCTGAACCGTCCCAGTTCTTGCCTTGGGTCACGTTGAATTTCGCATGCCGCACCCAGTCGCGGATCGTGCCTTCGTTGCACAGCGTCAGCCCGGCGATGTGGTCAAGTGCCTGCGCTTCGGGGATGCGGCGGCCACCGGTGCCGATGACCACGGCAATCTCGCCCTCGTAATCCAGTTGCGGGCTTTCGGGCGGGCGGATCAAAGGGGCCTCATGCCCGACAAAACTGCGGGCAAAGCGGATGAACAGCGACATGTTCGGAGGGGCCTCTTGCCCGTCCTTGTATTCGGCGTTGCGGTCGGGAAAGTTCACCCCGACGCAGATGATCTTTTCAGGATCGGGCACCGGGATATCCCAGTGAAAGCTGCCGTCCGGATGCGTGACCGCGCGCCCTTTGGCGGCGGCAAGGACCTGCCCGATAGCCCCTGCGGCAATGACCCCGCGCAAGCTGGGCCAGTGGGAGAAATCCTGCGACAGGGCGATGACGCCGCCTTCGGCATTCACCCCCCAGTGCTGTCGCCCATCGGCGGAAAAGGTGACCAGATTCATGGCGCGATGATGGGTTGCGATTTCAGGTCGCTGTCGCGCAAGTCAGCACCGTCAAAGGTTGATCCAAGTTCAAACCAGCTGCGCGGTGCTGCGGCCCCCCACAGCGTCTGGCGTTGCGGGTCGGTCAGGCTCCACCGGATCGGTTCAAGATCGGGATCGACGGTTTGGTAGTCGCTGCAGTAAATCTCGGTCCGGTGACCGTCATTGTCGCGTATGTACAAGAAAAACGCGTTCGAGATGCCATGACGCCCCGGTCCGCGTTCGATATTTGCAAGATAGCCGGTGGTGGACATCAGATCGAGGAGGTCGATGATGTTCAAGGGCGTCGGCACCCAGAACGCGGTGTGATGCAGACGCGGGCCGGTACCGTTGGTGAAGGCCACGTCATGCACGCCGCCTTTGCGGTGCATCCAAGCGGCCCAGGTGCGGCCGGTGATCTCGTCTGCCGTGTATTCGGTCAGCCGGAACCCCATCGCGCCGTAAAAGGCAACGCTGGCGTCGACGTCACTGGCGAACATGTTGAAATGGTCGATCCGCAGGGGTTTGACGCCCCGGTAAAGTTTGTACTGCTGATGGATGGTCGGCAGCCGGTCCATCGTTGCGTAGAACTCCAGCGGGATGCCCCAGGGGTCGCGGGTGCGCAAGGTGCGGCCCATGAAGGGGCGTTCTATCCAGGCCACCGGCAAGTCGCGCGCCTTGAACCAGGCTTCGGCGCGGTCAAGATCCTCGTCCTCCCAGACCTTGAAGCCAAGCACGCCCACCGAAGGCACATCGGCGCGGCGTAGGATCATCGAGTGATGACCGCGCTCTTCCATCGCGCGGAGATAGATCGTGTCGTGGTCCTCATGGGTAATTTGCAGGCCCAACGTGTCGACGTAAAAGCCGCGCGACCATTCAAGGTCGGTTACCCGCAACTCGACATGGCTAAGCCGGACGATGTTGAAGGTCGGATGCAGGTTCGGGGCGGGAATGGGCATGAAATCCTCCGGTCAGACGCCAAGACGCTGGATCGCGTGGGTGCCAAGGGCAAGGGCCACGTTCTTCGTCTCCATGTAGAAGTCGAACGACCAGTCGCCGCCATCGCGGCCGATACCGCTGGCCTTGGTGCCACCAAAGGGCGTGGGCAGATGGCGGACGTTTTCAGAGTTGACCCAGACCATCCCGGCCTCCAGCCGGTTGCTGAACCGCAGGGCGCGGGCAAGGTCAGCGGTCCAGACATAGCCCGCGAGACCGTAGGCCACGCCATTGGCCAGACGCAGCGCGTCGTCTTCGTCGTCAAAGGTGATCGAGGTCAGGAAGGGGCCGAACACCTCTTCCTGCGCGATTTTCATCCCGGCATTGGCACCGGTGAACAGCACCGGGCGCAGGAACTGGCCCGCTTGCCCCACCCTGTCACCGCCCGTTTCCAGCACCGCACCCTCGGCAAGGCCGGTCTGCACATATCCCGACACCTTGGCGAAATGGCCCGCATCGATCAGCGGCCCGATCTCGGTCGCGGGGTCCAGGGGGTGACCGACGGAAATCCGGTTCACCCTGTCGACCAGCCGGGCATGGAACGCCTCGGCAATCGACTTTTGCACCAATAGCCGCGAGGACGAGGTGCAGCGCTCACCGTTCAGCGAATAGATCATGAAGATCACCGCATCGACGGCGCGGTCCAGATCGGCATCCTCGAATACGATCACCGGGTTCTTGCCGCCCAGTTCGAAATGCACCCGCTTCAACGTGTCGGCGCCCTGCTTCATGATCATCGACCCGGTGCGGCTTTCGCCGACAAAGGCGATGGCCTTGATCGCGGGATGTTCCGTCAAGGCGCGGCCCGCCCCTTCGCCCATGCCGTTCACCAGATTCAGCACGCCCGGGGGCAAGCCCGCGTCACGGCAGATTTCGGCCAGCAGCCGGGCGGTCAGGGGCGACAGTTCCGCCGGTTTGTGAACCACCGTGCAACCGGAGGCCAGCGCCGGGGCAATCTTCCAGGTCGACAGCATGAAGGGCGTGTTCCAGGGCGTGATCACCCCCACCGGGCCGATCGGGTGGCGGCTGGTCACGTTCCAATGCGTCGCGGTCGGCAGGCTTTGCCCGTCGCGTGCACCCGGGGCCAGATCGGCGAAAAAGCGGAAATTCTCGGCCCCGCGCAGGGCGGCCTTGGCCATGAAGCGCCAGGCCTGCCCGGTGTCCCAGCATTCACAGAGGGCGATTTCCTCGGCGCGTTCCTCGATCAGATCGGCGATGCGGTGCAGGATCGCCTTGCGCTTTGACCCCTCCAGCGCGGCCCAGGCCGGAAAGGCTGCTTCCGCCGCCCGCGCCGCATGGTCGATATCGGCCGCCGTGCCCAGTGCCACGCGGGCGATCAGACTGTCATCCACGGGTGAGCGGGTTTCGAACCAGTCATCGCCCGACACGTCCTTGCCGTTGATCAGGTTCAGGATGCCGGTGTCGCGGAACCGGGCGATGTGAGTGCCAAGCTTGGTCAGATGGGTGGCAAGATCGGTCATTCGGAGCCTCCGGTCAGGTAGCGGCGGATCGAGCTTGCTTTGGGGGCAAAGTCGGCGTCGATGTCGCGCATTTCCATCGACAGCATGAAGGAGGACGTCTTCATCACCCCGGCGCAATATGCTTCGGCTGCGGCAAATATCTGCGCGGTGGCGCGGGCTTTGTCGTCGGGCGAACGACCGGCGCGCAGACGGATCGAGATGTCCATGAACGCATGATCGGGGTTGCCGTCGGCGATCACCACATGGCTGCAGGCCGTGGCCCGGACGCGGATGCCAGCCAAGGGCAAGACCCCGGTTGCGACGGCAGCATCGCGCATCATGCGGCAAAGGCCCGCAATATCCAGCCGCGTCTCAAGGTTCGGCGAGTAGTCGATCTGGATATGTGGCATTCGGCCCTCGCAGCGATTATTTGCTTTGTTAAATACTTTGACGGCCCTGTCAATGATTCCTGTTGACCCGCCCCCATAGCGTGCCATCTAGGGGAAACTGTTCCCGCAAAGGCCCCAGATGTCCAACCTACGCCAGACCCGCCGGTCGCTGCCCATCGCGCTTTTGCGGGCGCGCGAGACGGTGATGGAACCAATCCGAGAGATGCTGTCGACCTCAGGTGTCAACGAACAGAAATGGCGGGTTTTGCGCATCCTTGAAGAACAGGGTCCGATGGAGCTTTCGCATGTGGCACGGGACGCCTGCCTGCTTTTGTCCAGCCTGACCCGAATGGTCGGCCCGCTGCAGGACGAAGGTCTGGTGACCCGGTCCACCCCCGCCGATGACCGGCGCAAGTCGGTTCTGGCGATCACGGCGGCGGGCGTGGCGCTGATTCAGGCGCATTCGGCGATCAGCGCCGGGATCTTTCAGCAGATCGAAGCAGAATTTGGCAAGGATCGGCTGGAAACCTTGCTTGACCTGCTGGAAGACCTGCGGAAGATCGACCTGCCCCGCGGCGAAAAAGGCTGACCCGTGACACTCCGGTCAAGCTGTGGCAGCTTGGCCTCCGAACGGGACTGGATAGGAACATGGCTGAACCACTTAACGCGGCACAGGATTTCGACCTTGAGGGCTTTCTGCCCTACCTGCTAAATCAGGCGGCCGAGGTCACCAGCCAATCGTTCCAGACGGTCTATCGTCGCGATCACGGGATGACCCGGACGCAATGGCGGGTGCTAGCGAATCTTGGCAAGTTCGGTGCCATGAGTGCGACCGAAATCTGCCGCATCTCGCATATGGACAAGACCAAGGTCAGCCGGGCCGTCGCAGCGATGGAGGCACAAGGCCTGCTGCTGCGCGCCCCGGACAAGGACGATCGCCGGGCCGAGGTGCTGTCGCTGACCACTGACGGGCGGAGGCTGTTCGGCGCGCTTGGGGCCAAGGCAATCGCATTTGACCACGACCTGCGCCAGCGGCTGGGGTCCGAACAGGCCGCGCTGCTGGCCGATGCACTGCGACGCCTCATCGCGTTGCAGGACGGGCCCGGTGCCGCAAAGGACGCGCTGTGAAGTTGCAGAATCCAAGCCTTGTGCAGCACATCCTTGACCGGATAGACCTTGGCCAGTTGAACCCCGGCGACGTGATCGACGAGGCAGAGCTGGTCGCCAGTTTCGGCGTCTCGCGCACTCCGGTCCGCGAGGCGATCCTGCAGCTTGAGGCGGTCGGGCTGGTTCGCCGTCATCCGCGCAAGGGGGCCACGATCTTTCGCCCGACGCTGGAGGAATTTCTGGCCATCCTTGAGGTGCATGCCAAGCTGGAAGGTCAGGCCGCAGGCCTTGCCGCGCGCCGCTTGTCGCGGCAGGGGGCGCTGGCGCTGGAAGGCGCGGTTGCGGCGTGCGAGGCCCATGCGCTGCAGCAGGGCGACAGCGACCCGGACGGATATTATCAGCACAACCTGCGCTTTCACGAATGCGTGGCGCTGGCGGCTGGAAATGCGGTGCTGGTCGACTTCGTCAAGACCAACGCGCGGAAACTGCTGGCCTACTACCGCGCCCGTTACAGGTTCGCGGGTGTCATCGGGGCATCCGCGCAAGAGCATCGGGTGATCGCGGGCCTGATCCTTGACCGCCAGTCGGTTGAGGCCGAGGCCCTGATGAACCGTCATGTGCAGTTCGATCAGGTCACGGCGATGGACCTTCTGGCGGCACTATCCTGAAACGGGTTGCTCGAAGAACCCGATGATCCACCTTGCCATCCGCGCTGCATCAGCGGGCCGGGCAAGCGACTGACGCGCCTTGGCGGCGACATCGGGGGGGACTTTTTCGGCATATTCCTCGACCAGTGCGACCATAAAATCATGCGTGATTTCAGGGTGATACTGTGTGGTCAGCACCTTGTTGCCCCAAGCCAGAAGGCCCGCAGGACAGTCAGCATTGCCGCCCAGAACTTCCGCCCCGACAGGCACCACCGTCACCTGTTCGGAATGCGCCGCGTTCAGGCGGACCCGACCCGGCTCCATCCATGTCAAGGGTGTCGTCACCAGTGTTTCCGTGACGCCAAACACCCAGCCGCCCGGATTGTCGGTGACCTTGCCGCCCAAGGCCACCGCAATCGCCTGATGGCCAAAGCAGGCGCCAAACAAGGGCCGCCCAAGGGCCACGATCTCTGGCACCGCCTGCATCAGCCGCGCGATCCACGGCGCATCGTCGTTGACCGAGGCCGGACTGCCGCCGATGATGAAACCGTCATAGGCGGACAGATCGGCCGGAAACGCGCCGCTTGGCAGGTCAAAGGCGGTCAACTGCCAATTGGGCCGCAGCGCCCGGATCAGGGTTTCGAACTTCTCTGCGTCACGGGGATGGCGCGCGGCAAAGGCGCTGTCATCGGTGTTGGTCACCAGAATTGCGAGATGCATGACAAGGGCCTTTACATATTTAACATGTTCATCAATATACGTAGACTTGGCGCACCGCAAGGGAGGTATCGATGACTGTATGGGCCCCGACGGATGATGGTCATGCCGACCTGTCCAGCCACGACAGCTTTGTCAGCGGCCCGCCTCTCAACACCTTTGCCCGCCTGCGCCGCGAAGACCCTTTGTCTTGGAGCGACTGGTCAGGCGGCAAAGGGTTCTGGTCCGTCACGCGCCACGCCGACATTCTGGAACTGAACCGCCAGCACGAGTTGTTGTCCTCGGCCCGGGGCATCCGGATGGAGGATCAGACCTACGAGGAATACCTCGCCCGCCGCACGTTTCAGGAAACCGATCCGCCCGAACACATGCAAACTCGGGTCAAGGTTGCCCGCGCGTTCTCAAAGAACGTGGTGGCCGAGTTTGAGGACCAGATTCGCGCGCTATGCGTCGAGATTCTGGATCAGACGCTGGCCAAGGGCACATTTGACGCCACCAAGGACATCGCCCGCGAACTACCGATGCGGATGCTGGGCCGGATCATCGGCACCCCGGACGAGGATTTGCCCTGGCTGGTCGAAAAGGGCGACGCGCTGATCGCCAACACCGACCCGGATTTCACTAAGCATGTCCTTGACCGGATGACGACGGACGAATTCCGGATGATGCCGTTCAATTCTCCCGCAGGGGCGGAACTGTTCGTCTATGCCAAGGACCTGATGCAGCGAAAGGCGGATCGCGGCGACACGTCCGGCGTGTTGAACATGATCCTTGCCCCCGGGCCGGATGGAACGGTGATGCCGGAGAACGAGTTTCGCAACTTCTTTTGCCTGCTGGTCGCGGCCGGGAACGACACCACCCGCTATTCCATCGCAGCGGGGATACAGGCCTTGTGCAACCAACCCGAGCTTCTGGCGCAGATCCAGTCGGGTGCCGTCGATGACACCATGGCCGACGAGATCATCCGCTGGGCCACGCCCGCGCTCTACTTCCGGCGCACCGCAACCCGTGATTTCGACATGCATGGGCGCACCGTCCGCGAGGGCGACAAGGTGCTGTACTGGTTCATCAGCGGCAACCGGGACGAGACGGCGTTCGATAACCCGCTGTGGGTGGACCTTGGGCGCACCCCGAACAAACATCTCAGCTTTGGTCAGGGTGGGCCGCACCTCTGCCTTGGCATGTGGCTGGCCCGGCTTGAGGTGCGAGTCCTGTTTCAGGAACTTGCCAAACGCATCCGCAGCATTGAACCTGCAGGCGAGCATCGTTTCCTGCGGTCGAACTTTGTCGGCGGGATCAAGTCGCTGCCGGTTACAGTCACGCTGAAATAACAAGATCAACGGGGGAAGATCACCATGCCAGACCGCCTGAGGGCCATGTTCTGCGACCACCTTAGCCTGATGCGGGGCAAGTATCTGCCCGCGTCGAAGATCAAGTCCGACGGCACTCGGATGGCACGGCCGACGTTCAGCGTTCACTGGGACAAGGACCTGATCCTGGACGCCCCCCATACCAAATGCCGCGAAGGCATCCCGGACATGGAACTGCGCTGGGAGGCGTCGGAAATCCGCGACGGCTGGGAGCCTGACACCAAGGTCGTGACCGGCGATCTTTACGACAGCGACGGCGTGCGCATTCCGTTGTGCCCGCGTTCTGCCTTGAAGCGTGCCGTGGCCGACTGGGGCAAGCGCGGTCTTGCCCCCCGCGTCGGGATCGAGTTGGAGGCCTATGCTTTTGAAATCGCCGAGGATGACAGCCTTGCCCCGATGCACGCCCCCGGTGGCATCGTCTATGGCACCGGCCCCTTTGCCGACCCTGCCGGGTTCACCGATGCGATCTGGCAACGGGCCGAAGAGGCAGGCTTCCGGCTGGAACTGATCACCGCCGAATACGATACGCCGCAGTATGAATTCACCTTGGCCTATGACGACGCTGTCAAGGCCGTGGACGAGATGGTCCTTTTCCGCCAGATGGCCCGCGAAGTGGCGCTGGAGCATGGCATCCTTTTGACCTTCCTGCCGAAACCGATCCTGGCAAAGGGCGGCTCAGGTCTGCATTTCAACCTGTCCTTTGCTGACAAGGCGGGGAAAAATGCGCTGATGACCGGGCCGAAGGGCGGGCCTGCGCATATGAACGATCTGGCCAAGGGCTGCGTTGCCGGCTGGCTGCAGCATCACAAGGGGTTGGCAGCACTTCTGGCCCCCACGGTCGGGTCTTACCTGCGGCTGCAACCGGCCTCGATGTCGGGGTATTGGTGCAACTGGGGTGGCGATCATCGCGGGGTCACGGTGCGCGTATCCGAAGAGGGTGGGGCGAAAACCCGGCTGGAACACCGGATGGCCGATGCCAGCTGCAACCCCTACACCGCGCTGGCGGCCTTGCTGCAGGCGGCGCTTCTGGGGGTCGAAAACGGCTATACCCTGCCCGCGCCCGAGGCTGGCGACGGCTTTGACCGCACCGATGCGGGCTATGGCGTGGCCGGGTCGCTGTCCGAGGCAATCGACGATCTGGCCGCCGACACCTTGCTGGGCGATGCGCTGGGCCGCGAATTGGTCGACCACCACGTCTTCATGAAGCGGATCGAGGTCGACAAAACCGCGGGCCTGGAAGGCGACGCCCTGCGCGACTATTACATCTGGTATGTCTGAGGGGATGGCCATGCAAGCAACCTGGACCCTTGCCGACGGCCAGGACGTGACCCACGATGTCGCCGAAGGCCTGAACCTGATGGAGGCCGCCACCGCCCACGGCGTCGCGGGCATCATCGGCGAATGCGGCGGGTCGATGTCCTGCGCGACCTGCCATGTCGTTGTTGACCCCGACTGGTTCGCCCGGACCGGGGCCATCGGCGACTTCGAGGACCAGATGCTGGACGTGGTCGAAGCCGACCGCCAGCCAACCTCACGCCTGTCGTGCCAGATCAGGATGACCGCGGCGTTGGACGGCATCCGACTGGTGGTGCCCGAGGCGTGAGAACGTTTGGGGCGCACAGGCGCACCCTACGAATACGCCTACCGTTCCTCGATCAGGATCTCGCGCTTGCCGACGTGGTTGGCGGGGGTGACGACGCCCTGATCTTCCATCTGCTCGACCAGACGCGCGGCTTTGTTGTAGCCGATGCCAAGCTTGCGCTGGATGTAGGAGGTGGAGCATTTGCGGTCCTTCGCCACGATGGCGACGGCCTGATCGTAAAGCGTGTCATCGCCTTCGGAGTTGAGGCCAAGCACCGCGTCAATCTCGTTGTCGCGGGCGTCTTCCACGCTTTCGACGACGCCCGACATATAGACCGGCGGGCCGAATGATTTCAGGTGGTTGACGATTTCCTCGACTTCCTCGTCGCTGACGAACGGCCCGTGGATGCGGGTGATCTTGGCGCCGTTGCCCATGTAAAGCATGTCGCCCATGCCCAGAAGCTGCTCGGCCCCCTGTTCGCCAAGGATAGTGCGGCTGTCGATCTTTGAGGTGACCTGAAACGAAATCCGGGTCGGGAAGTTCGCCTTGATCGTGCCGGTGATGACGTCGACCGAAGGCCGCTGGGTGGCCATGATCAGGTGGATACCGCTGGCGCGGGCCATTTGCGCCAGACGCTGGATGCAGGCTTCGATTTCCTTGCCCGCGACCATCATCAGGTCGGCCATCTCATCCACCACCACCACGATATAGGGGATGGTGACGGGCTGGAATTCATCGGTCTCGAAGATCGGATCGCCGGTTTCTTCGTCAAAACCGGTCTGGATAGTGCGCTTGAACATCTCGCTCTTCGATAGCGCCTCACGCACGCGGCCATTGTAGCCTTCGATGTTGCGCACGCCCATCTTGGACATCTTGCGATAGCGCTCTTCCATCTCGCCCACGACCCATTTCAGGGCGACGACGGCCTTTTTGGGGTCGGTCACAACGGGGGACAGGAGATGCGGGATGCCGTCATAAACGGAAAGTTCCAGCATCTTGGGGTCGATCATGATCAGGCGGCAGTCCTCGGGTGTCAGCTTGTAAAGGAGCGACAGGATCATGGTGTTGATCG
>CAIXBE010000384.1 GCA_903917595.1 uncultured Rhodobacterales bacterium | reverse complement strand
CGCGACTGATGAACCAGCGCCCCCGAAAAACGCTCGGATGGAGAACGCCCGAGGAAGCCATGGCCGAAGAACTCGCGGCCTTCAAATCAACCGTTGCACTTGAAACTTGAATCCAAGCTGTCACAACTTTGCATGAACATCGTTTTTGCCAGCCATTTTCTGCGCTTTGCAACGCGACATTTCGGGGGGGATTACAATGGCGGCGGCAGACGAGGCAGAATTCTGGTTGCGGGAGTGCATCGACGCGATGTCCCTGAACAATTTTGCGGAAAATGCAGTGTCGATTCCCGGCGACACCGTTACCGTGCTGCACCAGGTTTGCAGCCAGGGACCAAGCGACCGGCCGCGTTTTGCCGCTGATCGCAGCTTGACCTTGCCGGGTCGTGCCGGAAAGTGCGAAGCTTAGTCATGGACAAGCAACAGAAACCCTCGCGCAAGTCAGGTCTGGCCCATTTCTTCGCGGCGGCGGGTTATTCGGCGGGGGGCCTGCGTCGACTGGCGCAGGAAAGCGCCTTCCGGCAAGAAATGGTGCTGGTTTTAAGTCTGGTCATTCTATTGGCTGTTCTGGGCGCAAGCCTGCCGGAAATCGCAGTTCTTTTGGCGATCGGGCTGGGTCTGGTCGCGGTGGAAGCGTTGAATACCGCGCTTGAGGTGCTGGTGGACCACCTGTCACCCGACTGGTCAGCCTGGGCAATGGAAGCCAAAGACTTGGGCTCACTGGCGGTCGCATGCGTGATCGGGGCTATGCTGATCCATGTCGGTGTGGTCCTGATCTGGTAAGGCGGGCTTGTTTAGAACGGTTCCAAACTTGACAGTCCGGGGTGCAAGGCGCATATCCGACAGGAACAGTCGGAGACCCAAAATGTTCATCCAGACCGAATCCACGCCGAACCCCGCGACGCTGAAATTCCTGCCCGGCCAGACCGTGCTGGAACTTGGCACCGCTGACTTTCCATCAGCCGAGGCGGCAGCAAAGTCGCCCCTCGCCAGCCGCATCTTCGCGGCGGGCGGTGTGGCAGGTGTGTTCTTCGGCGCGGATTTCGTGACCGTGACCAAGGCGGAATCGGTCGACTGGCAGCATATCAAGCCGCAGATCCTTGGTGCCATCATGGAGCATTACCAGTCGGGTGCCGCCGCGATCGACGGTGAGGCGTCGGGTGGCGGCCATGCCGAACATACCGGCGAAGATGGCGACATCGTGCGTCAGATCAAGGAACTGCTGGACACCCGCGTCCGTCCCGCCGTGGCGCAGGATGGTGGCGACATCACCTTTCACGGCTTTGACCGGGGTGTGGTTTATCTGCACATGCAGGGCGCTTGCGCCGGTTGCCCGTCTTCGACCCTGACGCTGAAGATGGGGATCGAGAACCTGCTGCGGCACTACATTCCCGAAGTGCTGGAAGTGCGTCCGGTCGCGGCCTGACGCTTTGCTGCCGATCCTCGCATTTGACACCTCGGCCGCGCATTGTGCGGCAGCTTTGCTTTTGCCCGACCGCGTGATCCTGCGCGACGAAGCGATGGACAAGGGCCAGGCCGAACGATTGATACCAATGCTGGAAGACCTGCTGGCCGAGGGTGGCATTGGCTGGTCGGACCTGCGGGCCTTGGCGGTTGGCACCGGTCCGGGCAATTTCACCGGCGTCCGCATCGCGGTCGCGGCGGCGCGCGGGTTGGCGCTGGGTCTTGGCATTCCGGTTGTGGGGATCACCACGCTTGAAGCATTGGCTTTCGAGCACGGCAATGTGCTGGTAGCGCAGGATGCGCGGCGCGGGATGGCTTATGTGCAGACCTTCTACCCCAATGGTGATGCCGAGCTTGTGCCCGCGGGAACCCTGCCCCGCAGCATTGCTGCCCGTGCCGAGCCCGTCGTGGTCGGGGATCTAGCCGAACTTTATGCGGCCGCTCACAGATGGCTTTCAGTCGTGAAACCCGCTTATCCACTGGCAGAGGCCATTGCCCGCAAGGCCCTTCTGGTCATGGACTCGCGGCCTGAACGCCCAGCCCCGTTTTACCTGCGTGGCGCGGATGCGGCACCTTCGTCTGACCCACCCCCGGTGATTCTGCCGTGACGCCCGACGCGCTTGCAGCCCTACATGCGCGCTGTTTCCAGACCCCGTCTCCCTGGAATGCCTCCGACTTTGCGCGGTTTGCGGCCGACCCATTGGTCTTTCTTCTGGTCGAAGGCGATGCCGGGTTTCTGCTCGGCCGCGCCGTCGCCGGTGAGGCCGAACTTTTGACCGTGGCCGTCGCCCCCGAAGCGCGCCGCCGCGGAACTGGCCGCACCCTGTTGGCGCGATTTCTGTATCAGGCGCGGGTCAGGGGCGCAGATCGCGCGTTTCTTGAAGTTTCGGCGCGAAACGCCCCGGCCATCGCCCTTTACGAATCAGTCGGGTTTGAACGCGCAGGTCTTCGGCGAAACTATTATCTGGCCCCCGACGGCGCGCGCATCGACGCTTTGGTTATGGCGCGAGATCTGGCAGCAGGACCGCCCGGGTGATCAAATTTTACCAAAAGGTAAAAGAGACCGCAGTTGCAAAAGAATCCTGCTTGACCGGCCCGCAGGCTTCGCCCCTAATTAGCGCAGAAGCCGCCCGCGACCGGAGTGACCCTTCGGCGGACTGGGCGGCGATGAGTTTTAGCAACCGGGAGACTACCCAATGAGCCTTATGAAAACCCTTGCCGGCGCAACCTGTGCCTTCGCACTTGTTGCCGGTGCCGCATTTGCGGAACCCGCGATCATCTTCGACCTTGGTGGCAAGTTCGACAAATCCTTCAACGAAGCCGCCTTCAACGGCGCGACCCGTTGGGCGGAAGAAACTGGCGGCACGTTCAAGGAATTGGAAATGCAGGACGAAGCCCAGCGCGAGCAGGCGCTGCGTCGTCTGGCCGAAGCGGGCGCAAACCCAGTCGTCATGACCGGCTTTGCCTTTGGTGACACGCTGGCCAAAGTCGCCGTTGATTTCCCGGACACCAAATTCGCGATCATCGACATGGTTGTGGATGCGCCGAACGTCAAATCGGTGGTCTTCAACGAGCATGAAGGCTCCTACCTTGTCGGCATGATGGCTGCGATGGCGTCGAAGACCGGCACCGTCGGCTTTATCGGCGGCATGGACATCCCGCTGATCCGCAAATTCGGCTGCGGCTATGCGCAGGGCGTCAAGGCCGTGAACCCGGATGCGGTTGTGGTTCTGAACATGACCGGCACCACCCCGGGAGCCTGGAACGACCCGGTCAAGGGCGCGGAACTGGCCAAGGGTCAGAAGGCGCAAGGCGCGGACGTGATCTATGCGGCGGCTGGCGGCACTGGCGTTGGTGTTCTGCAGGCAGCGGCCGACGAAGGCATCCTGTCGATTGG
>CAIXBE010000383.1 GCA_903917595.1 uncultured Rhodobacterales bacterium | reverse complement strand
GGGGGAAGGAATAGCGCGTTTCGCGTTGGAAAATGGATGGCCTGAGTAGTTACCTTTTTTGAGAACCGACAATGGCAGTGAGTTCGTCGCCGGTGCGCTGCGGAAGAAGATGGCGTCAATGGATGGCGACATCCTTTTCGTGGAGCCGGGCTCTCCGTGGCAGAACGGATACGCGGAATCCTTCCATGCGCAGTTTCGTCGCGAGGTGTTGGACTGCGAGGTGTTCGAAACGCTGCTGGACGCACAGCGTGCAGCGAGGGAGTACAAGCAGATTTTCAAGGACGTGAGGCCGCATGGCAGCCTGGACTTCAAAACGCCCAGCGCGTATGCAGCGGAGTCGTCTCCAGCGTAGGCCGACAGCAGATGGGCCCCGGCGGCGAGAGCTGCCTGTTCTTGTCTACCGCCCAATGCGGCCCATCTGCGGCTGTCAGTAAGAGTTCGACGGCATCATCTCCCAGGCCGTCAGGCGGTGCACATGCATCGCGCCACCCTCACAGAATAATTTCACCTGCAAACTCTCGGGGTGCGATGGGTAGATTCGCCGCAGCGCGGCCTGGCGCTCATTGGCATACACTTCAACAACAGACTTGTCGATCAGAATGCGCAAATGGAGTTGCTCTGCGTCAGCCAGGAGGAACGGGCCGGCCTCAACTGTCTTGAGCCCCATCCCTGAACTGGACGAGCGTCGGGTGTCAATATAGATCGTGCGCGCAACGCGGTCATAGCCCACGACGGTCTCTTCACTGCCGTCCGGTGCGCAGCACACTTTGATGCCGCAGCGGTCGGCCCCAAACGGCTCCAGCACCAGCTCAAGATCCAGCACATTGCCCTGAATGTTCTCGACGATGCGTTCCTCGTTGGGCAGCATGCGGATCTGGCTGTGGGAGCGTTGGTTGTAGCGCAGCGCCTTTAGTTCTTCGACCGGCCGCATGCGCAACCGATGATCCTCACCTAGCCAGAGCTCCCGCGGCAGGCCAAACACACCCGACCACCCGCCAGCTTTCTGGGTGGCCTCATCGGATTGGTCGAAGATCCACGCCCACATGATGCGGCGACCTTTGGGGTCCAGCATGCTCTCCGGGGCAAAGTATGTGTTGTCGACCCAACTCATCTGTTCATGCAGTTCCGGGTGAAACTGTTCGTTGCGCCACTCGCCCACGTAATAGCGGCAGCCCATTTCGTGGCTGATGCCCATCAGCACCCACTTGTCCCCCAGTTTGAAGAAGTCCGGGCATGAGACATCCTCGCGCAGGCTTACTCCCTCGACGCCACGCGCAAAAAGGTCGCCGACATACTGCCATTGATCCAATTCACGTGCTTTAAAAACGGCCGGGCGCACGCCGCCGAAGATGGCGTAATACGTGTCGCCTTCCAGCCAGCCGTGCGGATCCCACGAGGCATAGGGCAATTGAGCCGACTCACGCCATTTGTCGGCGCTCTCGACAGGCACGATGGGGTTGCCCGGCAGCTTTTGCCAAGTGTCGAGCTGGGCGTCGCTGCTGGTCGCAATGGAGTTGCCGACCTTGACCCCGTGATAGAGCATGGTCGCCTGGCCTTTCTTGTTGATGAAACAATTTCCGCTGAAGATGCCCGCTTCGGGGCTGTCCGGCGTGGGAAAGAGGCAGGGTGGATGGTGGCGCCAATGCAGCAAATCCAGGCTCGAAACGTGTCCCCAGAAATGCACACCCTGATCTTGATAGATGTAGCACAGGTGATAGCGGCCGTTCCAAAATACTGCGCCGTTGGGATCGGCCGGCCGGGCATAGTCTTCCGGAACAACAAAGTGAAACGCAGGGCGATATGGGTCTTTTAACAAGTGCAGACGCAGATTGCGGGCGTTTCGAATCATGTCATCATTTACCATAAATTGGTCCCTCGTCATTCAATCGGGGAGTGCGCAAAGCCCAATTGGTATCCGCGAAACACGCCATCGCCCGCCCCCTTCGGGGGCG
>CAIXBE010000382.1 GCA_903917595.1 uncultured Rhodobacterales bacterium | reverse complement strand
TGACGGCAAGACAGTTGTATTCGCGTGGAGTGGGAATGCCGGGCACAAGTGGATTTACTCGAAGCAATCCAGTTTCCACCTGTTCCGCGTCAACATCGACGGGTCGAACCTGCTGCAATTGACAGACGGCGATGCGAACGATTTTGATCCGTGCTGGCTGCCGAACGGGCGCATCGCGTTCGTGTCGGAGCGGCGCGGCGGGTATATCCGTTGTTTTGCGGCCGACCTGAAGGTGCGCAGCTACACCATGTTTTCGATGCGCGATGACGGCGGCGACATCAAGCCGCTGAGTTATTTCGAGACGAGCGAGTGGAATCCGACGGTGAACAACTACGGCAAGATCGTGTTCACGCGGTGGGACTACGTCGATCGCGAGAATTGCCTCGGGACGCGCTTCTGGGAATGCAATCCGGACGGCACAGACCCGCGCGCGCCGCACGGGAACTACCCGTTGCCTTACCACACCTTCCCGGACCACAAGCCCGGGATGGTGAATGGCAACCGCGAGAGTGACAGCCGGTTCGGGGCGCCGTTGGTCGAGATGGGGATTCGTGCGATTCCGAACTCGCTGCTCTATCTGTTCACGGCCGCGCCGCATCACGGGTCGGTTTATGGCTCGCTGTGCATGCTCGATTTGCGCGTGCCGGACGATCACCACATGTCGCAAGTGAAGCGCGTCACGCCCGACGAGCCGTTTCCGGAAACCGAGACGCAAGGGCGCCGCCATTACAAGTACGGCACGCCGTGGCCGCTGAGCGAGGATTTCTACCTTTGCAACGTCTGGGAAAACCTGGCACTGGTGGACCGGTTCGGGAACAAGGAATTGCTGTGCGACCTGCGCTCGCTGCCGTGTGCGCACGACGAGCGGCTGCGGATCATCGACCCGATCCCGTTGCGGGCGCGGGCGATGCCACCGGTGATTCCGTCGAAGGTGGGGCAAACTCAGGACAACGCCGGGCCGACCGCTACGGTGTCGATCATCAACGTGTACAACTCCGACCTGCCATTCCCGAAGGACCGGAAGATCAAGTGGTTGCGCGTGGTGCAGAACATTCCGAAGACCAATCACGCGATGGGCGAGCCGATGATCGGCTACGAGCGCGAGAACACGCCACGCATCCCGCTGGGCATTGTGCCGGTCGAGGAAGACGGCAGCGCGTATTTCGAAGCGCCCGTGGCCAAGCAACTCATTTTCCAGGTGCTCGACGAGAACCACATGGCAGTGCAATCGATGCGGTCGGCCGCGTTCGTGCATCCCGGCGAATCGTTGACCTGCATGGGATGCCACGAGGACCCGCAGCAGTCGGCCACCAAGGATGTGTCGCCTCTGGCGATGCGGCGCGGGCCGTCGAAGCTGCAACCGGAGTGCGGACCAATCGAACCGGTGAGCTACTACCGACAGATCAAGCCGATCTTCGACCGAACTTGCGTGCCGTGCCACGTCAAGGAGGGGAAAGGCCCGCAGGACATGAGCTACGAGGCGCTCAAGGAAGGGTACACGTTTTGGTTTTCTGGCGCGATGTTTACGGACATGTGCAGCGCCTACAGCGGAGTGCACGGTGGTTCGCGGACAATCCCCGGTCGCTTTGGGGCGGCGTATTCGAAGATCGGGCAGGCGCTGTTGACGGCGGAGCATCGGGAGGCCGTGCCTCCGGCCGAGCGGCAGCAGGTGATCCAGTGGCTCGACTGCAATTCGCTGCG
>CAIXBE010000381.1 GCA_903917595.1 uncultured Rhodobacterales bacterium | reverse complement strand
GGCATGATCGCCCTGATGGGGCTCGACGCCGAGACCGGGGTCTTCATGTTGCTGTTCTTGGATTTATCCTATGAGGACGCTAAACGCAAGGGTCTTCTGCGCAATCTGAGGGAGCTGAAGGAAGCGATCATTCACGGGGCGGTCAAACGCATCCGTCCGAAGATGATGACCGTCGCAGCAGCCTCCACGGGCCTGATGCCGATCATGTGGTCGACCGGGGCTGGCGCGGACCTGATGAAGCGCGTCGCGGCCCCCATGGTCGGCGGACTGTTCACCTCGTTTCTCATGGAACTGCTGGTCTATCCCGCCATCTTCCTGCTCTGGCGCTCACGGCAGTTGAAGCCGGAGGTGGCTGAAGCCCCCCAGTCTCCGGCCGCAAAGCCCGTCTCTCTTGAAGAGACGCCCGCCAGCAGTCCGAGCACGGGCACCTAAGCAACATGTCGGGACATACAATAAGCGTTAAGGCCAAGTGCTGCCGTCGCGCTACTGGCGCTCGAAGTGGGGCAGTCGGGCGAGCGGCACGTCGATGGTGAGTTCGCGGGGACCTTCGATCACGCCGCCATCGTCGCCTTTCCATTGGCCTTTGGGGATCCGGACACTGCGCGAGGTTCCTTTGCTGATCATCGGAGCCACGAGCAAATCATCGCCCAGCATGAACTGATCCTTGACGTTTTCGAAGCCGCCTTCGGGAAAGACATAGGCCATGTGGCGCAGCATCGGTTCGCCGGAGGCTGCGCAGGCTTCCGCCAGCTTGAGGATGCGCGGTGTGAAACGCATGCGCAGGGCCACTGACTTCTTTACAGCATCGAGATGGGCAGGGTCCAGCACGCGCCAAGGCGCGACCGAGAACTGCATCATGGGCGAAAGCGCATGGGTCTGGGCCGAACGCACCACGAGATCCTGGTCAATGGTCTTTTGATCGAGAAACGACTGGAACTCACCACCGCCGATCAGATCGGGACAGACAAAAGCATAACCCAAGAGGCCCACCGCTGTCAGATCCGGAATCAGCTTTCCGAGATCCTCCCAGTTATGGCTTTTATCGCGCAGGCGTTGCACAAGGGGGCGGCCCGCAAGTTTCCAGCAGGCGCGATATTCATTGAACGGGAACGAGAGCCCGATTTCGCCAAAGCGCCCCGCATGCTCATCGGCCGTGAGCTTTTCGTGGGCGAGGTAAGTTTCTTTGTAAAAAGTCGAGTCACCCGCATCGAGTTTATACCCGTCCACGCCATAGACCGTTTGCAGGCGGGTGAGTTCACCTGTAAACCAGTCCTTGGCGACAGGGTTAGAGAGGTCGAGCATAGCGCTCTTGCCATTCCACCAGGAGACCATGGCGGGATCGCCTGGCTTCGCCATGAAGAAGGCTTTCTTTTTGGCGAGAGCGCGGTAGACATCGCAGTCGGGGCTCACGAAGGGACAGACCCAGAGCATGACTTTAAAACCCAGCGTGTGGAGCTCCTGCATCATGGCTTTGGGGTCGCTGAACCGGCCGGGGTGGAAGGTCCACTTGCCGTAGTCTTCCTGCCAGTTGTCATCAATCATCAGCACGCCGGGCGGCAGTCCGTTGTCGATGATCGCATGCGCGTACTTCAGCACGTCCTTCTGGTTCTGGTCGTACATGAGCTCGATCCAAGTGTTGTATTGGGGTGCTGCGAAAAGCTCGCGGGCGGGAAGTTTACCATCCGTAGGAAAGAAGCTTTTCGAGGCATATCGATAAGCGTCACGCAGGGTCTGCCCCGGCTGACCATAAAGGATGGCATTGCCAGTCGAGGTCACACGCAAGACATTGTCCTTAAACGAAAAGGCAAAGGCCTGATCGCACCAAACGTATCGCCCCTTGGAAGACACCAGCAGCGGCGCGTACTGGTTGCCCCGGTTATCGCCGTGAAGGTTGATCTCCAAGGCTACGGTGCCGAACGGCATTTTGCTGCCGAGCGTTGTCGCACCGCCCCACCAGGCCTCATTGGGGAGCAGTCCGAGTTGAAGTTCCGACTTCATGGTGTTTTGGGCACAGACAGGCAAAACGGTTAAAAACAGTGAGAGCCAGCTCAAACGATAAAGATTCATAGCCTTAACATTTCCTTGGTTT
>CAIXBE010000380.1 GCA_903917595.1 uncultured Rhodobacterales bacterium | reverse complement strand
TGACGTTGCCCTCAATTTCTATCCAACCTGAGCGAGACTCCGGTGTTCAGTTTTGCCCAGATGGGCGGGTTGTGCAACGGGGGCTGGCGCGGAGCTGGTCATGGGGCGCAGCGTCAGACCCCGTTGCAGGGCGAAGGTGGCGGCATATTCGTTTGGGGTTTGCCAGCCAATACTCGAATGGGGCCGGTCAACATTGTAGTCATCGCGCCAATCGGCCAGCGTGGCGCGGGCGTGGGCCAGTGACGGGAACAGGGTTTCGTTCAGCAATTTGTCGCGCAGCCGCCCGTTGAAGCTTTCGATAAAGGCGTTCTGGGTGGGCTTGCCCGGCGCGATATAGTGCCAGTCGACTTTGCGTTTGTCGGCAAAGGCGAGGATGGCGTTCGAGGTGAATTCGGTGCCGTTATCGGAGATGATCATCATGGGTTTTCCCCGGCGTTCGATGATTGCCGCCAATTCCCGCGCCACCCGGACGCCGGACAATGATGTGTCAGCGACGAGCGCCAGGCATTCGCGGGTGCAGTTGTCGACCACGGTCAGCGTGCGGAACCGCCGCAGTAAGACATGCAGGCGGCGATAGCCAAAGCGCCGTCGCTTGTGCGCCATGGCCTTCATGCCCTCGCGCAGCACCACATCGTCGACCCGCACGGTCTGATACCGCGCCGTCATCCGGCAACAGCCCAGCACCCGACACGCCCGCCGCTCGCTCATCCCATGGTCAGCCAGAAGATGTGCTACCGCTTCCCGTTCTGCGACGGGCGTCACCACTTTTTTCCAAGCAGGTCTTTCAGTGCAACATTGTCCAGCATCGTTTCCGCCAGCAGCCGCTTCAGCTTGGCATTCTCGTCCTCCAGCGCCTTAAGCCGTTTGGCCTCGCTGACGTCCATGCCGCCAAATTTGGCCTTCCATTTGTAAACGGTCGCATCGCTGACGCCATGCTTGCGGCACAGTTCGGCAACGGAAACGCCGTTCGGCATGGCGCTCGAACCAATGGCGCCGCCATGCCTCACCATGCTCCTTCAGAATGCCGATGATCTGCTCTTCGGTGAATCGGGATTGCTTCATCTCTGGTCCTTTCGGTTGGGCCAGAGCCTATCTCAAACTGGATTAAATCCAGGGGGCGACATCAGTGGCCACAGTCATGGCCACCGCCGCAGCCTTGGCGATGGTGCGGATGAAGGTGCACCGCAAGGCCGCCGCCTATGCCGTATTGAACTTCCCGCTGATGGTGCCCGAGATCGTCACCGCCATAGCCAGTCTGATCTTCTTTTCCTCTGTCGTTGACATGTTTCAAGACCTTTCGAAAACTGCTACCGGCAAGGTTAAGAAATTCGTCCTGCCCGGGGCTGACCGTTTGCTTCGGCCGTTTGCGTGACAATAGTCCAGGAGAAATATATGACTTTCAAGGCAATGGTCGTTGAAAAAGACGCCGAAGGCGTCACCCGGGCCGCCGTCCGGACATTGACGGACGCGGACCTTCCGACAGGTGAGGTGCTGGTGCGAGTGGAATACTCGACTGTCAATTACAAGGATGGGCTTTGCCTTGGTTCCGGCAGCGGACTAGTGCGCACTTACCCGCATGTGCCGGGGATCGATTTTGCCGGCACGGTCGAAACAAGCGAGGATGCGCGCTATGTCCCGGGCGACAAGATTGTCCTGACCGGTTGGCGCGTGGGCGAGGCGCATTGGGGCGGCTATGCCCAGAAAGCGCGGGTCAAGGCCGACTGGCTGGTGCCCTTGCCCGCAGGTCTGACCCCGCGCGCCGCGATGGCGGTGGGCACGGCGGGCCTGACGGCCATGCTGGCAATCCTGGCCCTTGAGGCACATGGACTGAAGCCCGGTCAAGGCCCGGTCCTTGTTACGGGTGCGGCGGGCGGTGTCGGGTCGGCCGCGGTTGCCATGCTGGCGACGCTTGGGCACGAGGTAGCAGCGGTCACCGGGCGGCCCGAAACCGAAGGATATCTGCGGGACCTTGGCGCCACCCGAATTGTTGCGCGTGACGAGATCAACGAAACCGTCAAACGCCCGCTGGAGGCCGAGACCTGGTCAGGCTGCGTTGACGCCGTAGGCGGGGCCATGCTGGCGCGGGTGCTTGGCCAGATGAAGTATGGAGCCTCGGTCGCGGCGGTGGGTCTTGCAGGCGGGTCGGGCTTGCCAGCTTCGGTCGTGCCATTTCTCTTGCGCGGCGTGAACCTTCTGGGGATCGACAGCGTGATGCAGCCCTTTGCCAACCGGCAGGCGGCATGGGCACGCGTCGCATCCGACATGCCGATGGACAAGCTTGAGGAAATGATCACCACGGCAACGCTTGATGACCTGCCCCGACTGGGGCAAGCCATACTGGCGGGCCAGATCAAAGGCCGCACCGTCATCGACCTGAACGCCTGACATCGGCGTGCGCCGCCGCCAGAACATCCACATCGCCGAACACAAGGCAACTGTCCTTTGCCCGAGTGACCGTCACGTTCAGCATGTTTGGTGAGGAGTCGATGAAGCCACCATCTGCTTGCTTCGAATAAACAGGCGAGAAGATCTCCACGGGTCGCTCGGCGCCTTGTAGAGCGTGGACTGTGCCGATGGTCATGCCTTCGCGCCCTTCGACAGACATCCTACGGCTGGCACAGGCAGCGCGAATTTCGCGAACCTGTCGGCCAAAGGGGGTGACGATCCCAACGATCTGCTTCAAGGGCTTGCCGTAGCGGCCTTCAAGCGCGGCGCGGTTAACTGGGAGCGCCGCCGCCACTTGAAGATCAGGTTTGCATTCACCACGTAGCGCCGCGCCACCTGGGCGACAGAAACCCCAGGCGCAGTCGTCTGGAAACAGATCGACCGCTTCTCCTCATCCGTCCAAAGGCGCTTCGTCCGACGCGCCACGCCATCATCATAGTGTCCAATATCAAGGGTGGATACTATCACGCACTCTCAACCCGCGGCAGGGCGGTCAGGTCGGACGTGTGTGGACGCCCTGTTGGATGCAGGCGGAATCTTGGGCACGGTCGGGCAGTTGTGATCCGGTGCGCTGTTGGTGCGGGATAGCTTACACTATCGGCGGCAGGCGCAGGTCGTTAAGGAGGCTTCGAGAATGCACCCGCTCTGCCGGTATGCTGGATCGCTCTTGCTTTGGGTCGCTACCTTTTCGAAATCCTCGGGGTTAAGTGAAATTTCCAATTGCGCGCACTTCAGTGGCCCCAAATTAGAGCACTTTCGACAACTCTGACGCCGTAGCCAGAAGGCGACTGTCCGACCATGCAACAGAGCAAATCTGCAATCCAACAGGCAAGTAGTGCACGGGGCGGCTCAGCGGTAGGCTGATTGCGCAAAGGTCCAGACAGTTCGCAACCCGAGTATAGCGCGACATCGGGATCTGGCTTTCATCAACCTCTGACAGGGGCTGGGCGCAGATTGGCGTCCCTGGCAGGGCAAGAATATCGCTGCCAACGAACACAGCATCAAATGCTTTTCGGCAGCTGGAAAGCGTTGCCAGACTTTCGGCATACTGTTCGGGGCTGATGTTTCGTCCGGCCAGCACCCGCTTGCGGATATGTGGGTCAACAGGCGTCATGGGATCATCGACGATCGCAGCCAGATATTGATAGGCTTCGAAGGCCACGATGTCGCCATTCAGCTTTTGAAAGTCGACAAAGCACAGCGGTAGGGCTATTTCATCGATCCGCGCGCCAATCGCGCGCAGGGTTAGCAGGGCGGCGGCATAGGCCTTGGCCACGTCATCTGACATGGGCGCAAGGGCTGCGTCGCTGACCACGGCGATCCGCAGGTCCGATAAGGCGACGGGGGGATGCGACAGGTCGATGCCTGCCATCACCTCGGTAAGGACGCGGGCTTCGGCGACGGTTCGGGTGATCGGGCCAAGGGTGTCGAAGGTCGGACCAAGGGGGGCCACGCCATCCGTTGGGATCAGTCCATAGGTCGGCTTGAAGCCCACAACGCCGCACAGGCTGGCCGGAATGCGGATGGACCCGCCGGTGTCGCTGCCGATGGCCACTGGCGCAAGACCGGCTGCCACCGCCACGGCTGATCCGCTGCTCGATCCGCCTGGAACGCGGTGGGTCGAGGGATCGGCCGGATTCCATGGAGTGCCCTTAGCATGGTTGGTGCCCCAACTGCCGATCGCAAACTCGACCATGTGCGTGGTGCCCAGCAGAATCGCTCCGGCGTCTTCTAACCGTTGCAGCGCCGTTGCGGTGGTCTTTGCCGGGGCGGTCGCATAGGCCAGAGATCCAAAGGCAGTCGGCAAACCCCTGATATCGGCCAATTCTTTGACCAAGATAGGCACGCCATGCAGCGGCCCGCGGGGGTGCCCGTCGGCGGCAGCACGGTCAAGCTTGGCCGCACGCGCTATTGCCTCAGCGCCTAGAACTGTAGACACCGCATGCAACTGTCCGTTTCGTGCCGCGATCAGGGCAAGGCAGGCCTTCACCCGGTCGGTTGCAGAGACCGGATCGGTGTCAGTGAACCCTTTGTTGCTGTTCTGTTGCATGTCATGCCCTGCCGCTTTGCGCTTTTTCAAAGGATACGCGATGGGTTGCCGCGCTGTCTTTGAACACCGCAACATGACATGTCGCGACTTGACGTCAAAAGAACTGCGATCAGCGCCATACAGTGACGCAGCTTCTGTCTATCCCGATCGGGGCCGCGGTGCATAATGGTTCGAAAGAAGTATAAAGTAGGGGAGGGGGCGCATGACCCTGGTTGCCATCGCGGAACAGGCGATGAACGGGCTGATCATCAGCACGTTCTATGCCCTTATCGCCCTTGGAATCGCATTGATCTTCGGCGTCCTTCGGATCGTGAACTTTGCCCATGGCGAGTTCTACATGCTGGGCGGCTATGCCTGCTATCTGGCAGTCACGCTGCTGGGGCTGCCGCCGATCTTTGGCGTGATTTTTGCGGTGGTGATCCTGATGATGGTCGGCATGGTGGTCGAACAGGCGTTGATCAAGCCGATCCACACCGGCAAGGTGGACCGACCCGACGAATATGCCATCATGATCACCTTCGCGCTGGCGATCCTGCTTTTGAACCTTGCCAACTCCATCTTCGGTCCCTGGCCGCAGCGGCCTGCCCCGGTGGCGCGCGGTATCTTTGAATTCGGCGAGCTGATCATTCCGGGTGACCGATTGTCAGCCGCCGGGATAGGGATCGTTCTGATCGTCGGGCTCCTGGTGGTGCTTCGCTATACCTGGATGGGCAAGGCGGTGCGAGCCGTCAGTCAGGATCGGGCGGCGGCGGAAACCTTTGGCATCAATATCACCCAAGCATCCATGCTGGCCTTTGGGGCGGGGGCAGCGCTGGCGGGTGCGGCGGGTGCGTTGATCGGGCCGGTGTTTAACGTGGTGCCCGCCATGGGCGCAGTGCCAGCGATGAAGGCATATATTGTGGTGGTGCTTGGCGGGCTTGGGTCCATTCGTGGGGCAATTGTCGGTGCATTGATCCTGGGACAGGTTGAGGTGTTCGCCACCATCTTGATCCCCGATTCCAGCCGAGCGCTGGCGTATAAGGATGCTTATGGGTTGGTCGTGTTGATCCTGGTGCTGCTGGTTCGTCCGCAAGGGCTGTTCGGCGTGGCGGAGCGGCGCGCATGACCCTTTTGCAAAAAATCCTGCTGGCGCTGGTCGTCTTGGCTGCCGTACTGCCGATGGTGGGGGTGCCGCAATACTGGCTTTATACCCTGACCATCGGGCTATATTACGCGATGCTGGCGTCAAGCTGGTCGCTGCTGGTCGGCTATATCGGGCGGATCAGCTTTGCCCAAGCGGCGATGAGCGGGCTTGGGGCCTATGTCGCGGTGCTGACCGGGCAGTTGCTGGGCTGGCCTGTGGTGCCGTCGTTGATTGCCGGGGTCGTCGCGGCGGGTCTGTTCGGTCTGATGATCGGCTGGCTGACGTTGCGCCTGCATGGGGCGTATCTGGGCCTGACCACCATCGCCTTTGCCGAGATCCTGCGCATCACCGTCACCGCCGAACATCAGGTGACCCAAGGTTCGCGCGGGTTGCAGGTGCGCCCACTGATCGAAGGCGCGGGGCCGGTGACCTATTATTACATCTTCCTCGCCGCCGCTGTGGTGTCGGTTCTGCTGATGCTGGCCTTGCTGCATTCGCGCATCGGGTTGTTCTTTCAGGCGATCCGCGAGGATGAGGACGGCACCGCATCCTTGGGCGTCAATGTGACCTTGTGGAAATCGCTGGCTTTCGCCGCCTCGACCGCATTTGCGGGCTTTGCGGGCGGGCTTTACGCCCATTTCGTCCAACTGATCACACCCTCGATGATGTCGATGCAGGAGATGGGCTATATTCTGGCCATGGCGGTGATCGGCGGCTTTTCCAACGTGGTCTATGCGGCCTTTGGCGGGGTGATCCTGCAAGTGCTGCTGGAGGCGCTGCGCGAAATGGGCGAATGGCGGCTGGCAGTCTTTGGCGTCATCGCCATCCTGATGCTGCGCTTTGCCCCGAACGGCATTTTCGGCTGGCTGGAAACCCGGTTGAAGCGGAAGGACAAGTGACATGCAGGCACAACTTGATATCTCGAATCTTTCCAAGAATTTCGGCGGCCTGCAGGCGCTGAAGGGCATCGACCTAAGTTTTCAGAAGGGCGAACTTGTCGGTCTGATTGGGCCGAATGGGTCGGGCAAGACGACGCTGTTGAACATCATCGGCGGCTATTATGACGCTTCAGGCGGGGCGGTCACGCTGGAAGGGCGCAAGATTGACGGGCTGTCCCCATCGACGCTGGCGCGGCTGGGGATCGGGCGGTCGTTCCAGATGACCAAGGTGTTCAAGCGTCTGACCGTGCTCGAAAACATGCTGGTCGGCGCGCTGGCCGACTGGGGGCTGACTCGCAAGGCGGCGGAAGACAAGGCGCGGGGTGTGTTGGACAAGCTGAAGCTGACACGGCTGGCCGACAGCCCGGCCTCGTCACTGTCGGGGGGACAGGCGAAACTGCTGGAGTTTGGCCGGGTGATGATGCTGGACCCCAAGATCGTGCTTTTGGATGAGCCTTTTGGCGGGGTGCATCCAGAACTCAAGCGGTTCATGTATGAAAAAATCACCGAGTGGAACGACGCAGGCGCCACCATCATCCTGATCAGCCATGACATGGGGTCGATCTTCGGCCTCTGCCGCCGGGTGGTTACGCTCAGCTATGGCGACATCATTGCCGATGGCGACCCCGAAACCGTGCGCAACGATCCGGCGGTGCTGGAAGCCTATCTTGGAGATCACCATGCAGCTTGAGGTGCAGGGCGTTGCCGCCGGATACCAGCGCGACATCGACATTCTGCGCGGCGTGACCGTGGTGGCGCGTCCGGGGCAGTTGACCACGATCATCGGGGCGAACGGTGTGGGCAAGTCCACCCTGCTCAAGACGATCATCGGGCAGTTGAAACCGCATACCGGGCAAATCCGCTACAAGGACCGCGACATCACCGGCATCCCGACCCGCGATCTGGTGAATACCGGTATTGCCTATGTCGCGCAGCGCCATGCGCTGTTCAAGGACATGACAGTGGCCGAGAATATCGAGATGGCGACCTGGGCCTTTCGCCGCGACCGCAAACGCGCCAAGGCGGCAATCGAGCGGGTCTATGACCGCGCGACTTACCTCAAGGACTTCGCCAGCCGCCGTGCCGGGCTGATGTCGGGAGGGCAGCAGCGGCTGATGCAGCTGGAACTGGCGCTGATGTCGGACCCTGACCTCATACTGGTGGACGAGCCGACAGTGGGGCTGGACCCCAAGCGCGCGCAGACGATCTATGCCCATTTGCGCCGTCTTGTGGTCGACGAAAAGCGCACCATCCTGATGGTCGATCAGAACGTGATCGCGGGCGTCGATGTGGCCGATTACATCTATGTGTTGGAACTAGGGGCCAACAAGCTGGAAGGCAGCAAGGCGAAATTCGATGCCGAATACCGCGAGACCATTGCGGAATGGCTGTTCTGAGCGCAGGGGAATGTAATGGAAACCGGAACAGCTATGCGGAGCGAAAAGGACAGTCTTGGCTTTGTCGAACTTCCCGCGACCGCCTATTGGGGAGCACAGACCCAGCGGGCGATCGAGAATTTCCCGATCTCGGGCATCTCGGTCGGCCACTTTCCGCGCCTGATCGTGGCGCTGGCGCAGATCAAGCAGGCGGCAGCGCGGGCCAATGCCGCGACGGGCGGGCTGGACCCCTCCCTTGCCGCCCAGATCGAGGCGACTTGTGCTGAGATCATCGCAGGCGGGCTGGCGGATCAGTTTCCGATCGACGTGTTTCAGGGTGGGGCGGGAACCTCGACCAACATGAACATGAACGAGGTAATCGCCAACCGTTGCCTTGACCGCATGGGCTTGCCACGTGGCGACTATGCCCGGCTGCACCCCAACAACCACGTCAACCTGTCACAATCGACCAACGACGTCTATCCGACCGCGATCCGGCTGGCGGCCTTGACCAGCCTTGTCGCCCTGCGCGACGGGCTTTGGGCGCTGGCCGATGCCTTTGACGAACGGGCGGCCGCATTTGGCGGTGTGCTGAAGCTGGGCCGCACCCAGTTGCAGGACGCGGTGCCGATGACGCTGGGGCAAGAATTCCATGCCTTTGCTGTCACCTTGCGCGAGGACCACGCGCGGCTGGCCGAACTGGGCGCGCTGTTCCACGAGGTCAACCTCGGCGGCACCGCCATCGGCACCGGTCTGAACGCCAGCCCCGCCTACCGCGCCGCCGTGGTGCCGGAACTGGCCGCGATCACCGGCCTGCCGCTGGTGCCCGCGGGCGATCTGATCGAGGCGTGCTGGGACACTGGCGCCTTCGTGCTGTTCTCCGGCATGCTGAAACGCACGGCCACCAAGCTGTCGAAAATCGCCAATGACCTGCGGCTGTTGTCTTCAGGTCCGCGCGGCGGGTTCGGGGAGATCAACCTACCACCGATGCAGCCCGGATCGTCGATCATGCCGGGCAAGGTGAACCCGGTGATCCCCGAAGTGGTCAATCAGGTCTGCTTTCAGGTGATCGGCGCCGATCTTACAATCACGCTGGCATCGGAAGCCGGGCAGTTGCAGCTGAACGTGATGGAGCCGGTGATCACCTTCAACCTGATGCAGTCGATGATGCTGTTGACCAATGCCATCGCCACCTTCCGCACCCATTGCGTGACCGGCATCACCGCCAACCCCGAAACCGCGCTGCGGCATCTTGAGGCATCAACCGCCGTCGCCACCGCCCTGACCCCGATCATCGGCTATGACCGCGCCGCGGAGCTGGCTAAAGAGGTGCTGACCAGCGGCCGCAGCATCCGCGAGGTGCTGGAGGCCGCCCCCGACCTGTCGCCCGACATGATCGCGCTGACCGGCGATCCCTCGCGCCTGATCTAGTAGATCGCCGCGCGCAGGGGCCCGCTGATCCGCCCGCCCGCCGTCAGATGGTCGCGGATCTGGGCCGGGATGTCGGGTGACTCCTCGGCATACAGGCGACATTCCGCAATCGCCTGCCGCAGGTTCACCGACCGCCCGATGTACTCCATCACCACGCGCGAGGCCGAAGGCTCATGTGCGTCGCCCCCAGACACGCCGACCGTCAGCCCGGTCAGAACCGAAATCCGGTTGCGGTAATTCAGGTAGAGTACGGTCTGCGTCAGCTCTGACCCGGTAATGGTTTCCTGATCCAGCATATGCATCCGGTCGCCCGCTATGGTTACAAGGCCCGCATATTTATAGACATCCGGCGGCCCGGCGCTGTCGGGTCGTCGCAACCGCTCTAGCCGTTTGTAAAGCGTGTAATCCTTCCACGGGTAGATGAATATCAGCGACCGCAAGATGTGCCGGGGCGTCGAGAACGACAGGTAGTATTCATAGTAATAGCCATGCGACTTGGTCAGAACTCCGCGATGTCGTTGGGCCTGCGCCAGTAGGTTGGCTAGCCCTGGCGGCATCGAAAGGTCTTCACCTTCCCGCGCAGGGCGCAAGCGCACAATGTTGCGGAACTGGTCATGCGGCATCAGCACTTCGTATTCGTCAAAGCCGAAGAAATCGCAGATCCGGCGCAGATTGTGGCGTGAGGGGAACGAGGTTCCGGCCAGATATTTCATGAACTGCTGCCGGTTGATCCCGAGCTTTCGGCACATCTGCGACACGGACGGATAGTAGCTGGCGGCCAATTTCAGATTGGCCGTGAAGTTACCGGTGGTGAAATCGTCGGCTTTCACTTTTTGTCTCTTTCATCGCGTCACATCGCGACAGTTACAGGCCCTGTCTCTCGTTGCAAGTGCTAAGATGCGAGGGCGATACTGATCCTCGAAGTAACAAGAAACGGGCCGGAATCATCCGGGTTAACCAACAGAGGAGAAGACATATGAGGGTTCTTTCCACCCTTGCGGCGCTGGCGCTGGCCGCGCTGTCCGCACCTGCCTTTGCGCAGGAAACCATCAAGATCGGCGGCCTTGCGCCCTTGTCGCCTCCGGGCGGCGTGCAGACCGGCGAGTCGTTGCGCGACGGCATGATCCTGGCCGTCGAGGAAATCAATGCGGCGGGCGGGCTTTTGGGCAAGCAGGTCGAATTGATCGTCGAAGACACCTCCGGCTTGCCGGAAAAGGGTGTGGCGGCATTTGAACGGCTGGCTTCGTCCGAGGGCGTGGTTGCGGTGCAGGGTTCGGCCCACTCGGCGGTCTGCGTAGCAGTGGGTCCAGTTGCTGCAAAATACGACATCCCGTTCGTTGCCGGTGAATGCTGGTCTGACAGCGTGACGGCAGCGCAGATCCCGCAGGTGTTTCGCGTGACGGTCGCCAACTCGCTGGTCTATTCGGTTGCAGCGGATTGGGTGAAAGAGGCGGGGTTCAAGAATATCGCCATCATATCGGAAAACTCTGACTGGGGCTTTGGCGTCATCGACGTGTTCACCAAGAACCTTGAAGGCACCGGGGCCACCGTGACCTCGTTCACCGCCGAGAGCACGCTGACCGACTTCACCCCGCAGCTTCTGGAACTGAAACGTGCCGCGACGCCGCCCGATTTGATCGTGGCTGGCTTCACCGGGTCGGGTCTGTTGCTGATGCTGAAACAGGCGGCTGATCTGGGCCTTGCCCCGACCGCTGAAACCGCGATCTTTGCCGCCGGCGCCGATGTGCTGGAGCCTGAATTCTGGAACGTGATGGGCGATCAAGGCGTGCATGTGATCGGCAACCCTGCCGGGCTTCCCGGTAAGCCCGACACCGAAAAGTCGAAGGCATTTTCGGCTGCGTTTGAGGCCAAGTTCGCCCGTCCTGCCAACGCGGTGGCGATGGAAGGCTATGACGGCGTGATGGTGATTGCCGAGGCGATCAAGGCGAAAAACTCGGTCGATCCCAAGATGATCCAAGAGGGTCTGCGCGCCCTGAAATGGGAAGGCCCGCGCGGCGAGATCTATTTCTCGCAAGACAAGGAACCGGCGTGGATGTTCCAGCAGTGGCCGGAAGTTCCGATCTTCGTGATCCAATACAGCGCGCCGAACCAATCGCCGACCGATGCCGCCATCCTGTGGCCACGGGCACATGCAACGGTTGAAGAGATTGTTCTGAAGCCCTGATTGTAGCGCTGTGACAAGAGGCGGCCCGGATCCTTTCCGGGCCGCTTTTGATTTTCAAGATACAAGATCGACGGGCAACCCGCGCCGTTTTCAGCGTCATCGCGGGCACAGGCACTTTTCCTAAAACATACGCCTGCTTGTCAGCTTTCACCGACCACCCTCAACCGCGGCTTCAGCATTTCTCCCACCGCGTTCACCGAGATCATCGATGCCTGGCTCGACGGGGATCGGGATGTGCATCGCAAGCAGCACAATACCGCCAAGCGGGTAGACCCGCTTGTGGTTCCACAGATGCCCCTTCACTTTACTTAAATGCAGGAAACTCAGGCCGAAGCCCCAGGTCTTGCGGGCGTCGGTCAGCCCGACCAGAAGATCGGCGATCTCTTCGTTCTCGCCCTTGGTAATCCCCCCATTCTTAGCGGGGTGCATTCGTAGAGTTTACGCGGCCATTTTCAGTTTCTGGGCGGGTGTGATGCCGCCGATGCCCATGTTCGAGTGGCATAGTAGGCTTAGGGGCTGATAAAGCTTTCAAAGGGTGGCATCTGCACATGGTCAGTCCCTCCGCTATAGTGGGCTGAGTTCCCGCCATGACGAACGACTGCACCAGTTGCGCCACAGAATGCGTCAGCGTGCCCGCGACGAGCGTCCTTGGGGCGGCCAGGCGCCCCCTGCAGCCTGGTATCGCTTCTCTGGCGACCGGAAAGGCCAGCACCCAAAGGACCATCTCGCCCGCTTCCGTGGCTGGATGCATGCCGATGGTTATGCGGGGTTCGAGGACCTCTACCGAACCGGCGCCATCCACGAGGTCGCCTGCATGGCCCATGTCCGGCGCAAGTTCGTCGACATCCACCGGTCGCAGGGCTCCCCAATCGCCGAAGAAGCCATCGGTCGGATCGCCAAACTCTACGCTGTCGAGAAGGAGGCCAGAGGGTCGCCACCGGATCGGCGCGCCGAATTGCGAAGGGCCCATGCCACCCCGGTCTTCGACGATCTGGAAAGATGGCTGGCGATGCAACTCACCACGATCTCTGGCAAATCCCCGCTGGCCGGAGCAATTCGATACGCGCTGACGCGGATGGAGCGCCTGCGCCCCTATCTCGACCACGGCATCCTGGAGTTGGATAACAACGCCGCAGAACGCGGCATGCGCGCCATAGCCCTCGGGCGGAAGAACTACCTCTTCGTCGGCTCCGAAGCGGGCGGCAAGGCCGCCGCCATCGCCTACACCCGGATCGAAACCGCCAAACTCAACGCCGTCGATCCACACGCCTGGCTCGCAGACACACTCGCCCGCATCCCGGATTACAAGATCACCAAGGTCGATGACCTGCTCCCATGGCGCTGGAACGGATTCCGACGCGTTGCTGCTGACGATCCTGACCATGGCCGAGCGGCTGTCTGACGAGCGGCACAGATGTGCCGGTTGTCCCGAGCGTCTTCTCGTGTTACAAAACCTCAGACAGGAACCCAATCTGTCCGAGGATTTCTAACTCAATGATGATCGATCCCGGCCAACGCGCCCGCATGATAGACTACATGGAGACCCATGCTCCGGCCCGTTCGAGGGAGCTGGCAGCCATCGGCGTGGCCGCCACAGCCATCTCACGCGCCGTTTCCGACGGCGCGATAGTTCGCATAGGGCGGGGCCTCTACCAACTGCCTGACAGCGAACCGGACCTGCATTCGGCACTGATCGAAATCGCCAAGCGTGCGCCCAAAACCATCATCTGCCTGACCTCGGCGATGTCCTTCCATCAACTGACGGATCAACTTCCCCGGAAGGTCTGGATCGCGATTGGCGCAACCGATTGGGCACCCAAGATCGAGTACCCACAGATCCGCATCGTCCGGTTCCGTGAACCTTACCTGGCGAACGGACAAGAGGTTCATAGAATCCGAGACGTCGAGGTGCGGGTCTATTCGGTCGCCAAGACGATTGCCGATGCATTCAGGAACCCGAAGCTGGTTGACCGGTCCGTTGCAATTGAGGCCATGAAGTCGGCGCTAAACGACCGGAAGGCAACCCCGGGGCAACTGGCAGCGGCCGCGCAAGAAAACGGGGCCTGGAACCAGATGCGTCCGTATCTGGAGGCCCTGACTTCCAATGGCTAAGCAACCCAAGGACATCGCGGCGTCTGTCCGCCAGCGCCTGCTGAACCTGGCCCGAGAAGAGGGACAGGTGTTTGATGTCGTCCTCGTCGCCTTCGGCCTCGAACGGCTGGTATACCGACTTTCAGTTTCCGAATATCGTGACCGCTTCGTCCTCAAGGGCGGCATGCTGGTGACGCTGTGGACTGCTGATACAGGGAGGTTCACGCGGGATATCGATTTCCTGGCATTCGGGTCCGACGAAGAAACCCAGTTGAAGGAAGCCTTTTCAGCCATCCTTGCCATCGATGGCCGTGATGGACTGATCGGCGTCGGCTTGGCACCCTGCAGCTTCCGGGCGCGGTTGTTGGGCTTTTCCTTTGAGGGCCGCGCCCTGCCCTTGGCGATGATGTTCAACAGTTTCGCCACATCATGCGGTGTGATCTCGGTCACCAGCTTTCGACC
>CAIXBE010000379.1 GCA_903917595.1 uncultured Rhodobacterales bacterium | reverse complement strand
CGTAGATCGGGATGCCCAACTGCTCATAGGTGCGGATCGCGGCATAGTTTTCGCCCCGCCGCCACCAGTTGGCCATTGCCGTGATGATCGCGCCGTAAGGCGTCATGACCGAACTGTCGCGGGCGTAGACCTGCATCGGCAACTCGGGTTCGGGTTTGTGGATGTGCACCTTGACCCCGAAATGTTCATAGGCCGACACCAGTTCGGCATGCTGGGCCTGGCCGACCTGAATGTTGCAGGGGTCTTCGCGCAGGAATTTGCGCGACAGCGAAGAGGTGGACAAATGCCTCAGATGCGCGGGGCTGCCCAGAAGCACGTCGGTCAAGGGGTCGGTTTCATTGCGAAAACCCCAGCCTTCCAGCATCTTGGTGCCGCCTTTCGGGGCGCGGCGCTGCAGGCTGAAGGGTTCAGAGCCGTGGTGGTAGGTATGCATCTGCGCTCACTCCTCATCAACGCGCGAAATCTTGCACACTGGACCGGGGCGGGCATCCGGCCCGAGTTGCCATGAGCATGTCTGGCAAGGATGCATCGACGGGCGGTCGTCGCACAAGAGGGCAGTTCGGGCACCGCCAACGTGCAGGTGGATTTGTCGCACGCCGATGCAGAGCTTGCATGGCGAAATCGCCTGAAAGGAGCGGGGCCGGGCCAAAAGCGTCACGCAGCGATTTGCCGGAAAGTCACCTGATTGCGCCCGCCGTTTTTCGCGTCCAAAAGCGCAAGGTCGGCCTGCTCGACCACAGCGTCGATCAACACCGCCTGACCAATTGGGACCGGCGTAAGTGCAGCTTTGGACACAGCGACACCAATGGAGACGGTCACCGTAAGTTCAACCCCGGACGGCAGTTGCATCGGCGGATATTCAACCGCGTGGCACAGGCGTTCAGCGACAAGGCGGGCTTCGGCAAAGCCGGTGTCAGGCAGGGCAATCAGAAACTCCTCGCCGCCGATGCGGGCCAGAAGGTCGCTGTCGCGCAGGGTGGCGGTCAGGCGGCGGCTGACCTCGACTAGAACGGCATCGCCCGAGGCGTGACCATGGCGGTCATTGACCAGCTTGAAGCGGTCAAGATCGACCACCATTACCGCGAAATCGGCCCCCGAGCGCGCTGCGCGTCCGGCGATGGCGCGCAGTTGCGGCACTGCATGGCGGCGATTGTAAAGCCCGGTCAAGGGGTCGATCAGCGCCAGCCTAAGGCTGTCCTGCATCCGGTCGCGCTGGCGGTCGCGGGCATTTTTGCGCCGCAACAGGCCGCGCAGCCGCAGGGCCAGTTCGGCCACTGTGACCTCAGGGCCTGCCACGTCATCGGCCCCAAGGTCAAAGGCCATCGCCACTGCGTCGGCTGCCAGACCACTGTCCAGAAGGCAAACCGCAGCATGGCGCGTAGCCAGACGACTTTTGAGGTCCGACAGCAGGCGCAGCGCGGCAGGTGCGCCACAGCCACTTTCCTGCAGCACGAACACGTCCGCCAGCGCGGTCCCGCTTTCGGCCAAAGCCTCGCTTCGGGTCAGGACCACCAGCCGGTCGCAGCCCTGGGCGGCAAGGGCGTCCTGCAACGGCGCTGCGGATTCAGGTGTTGCGGCGACCAGCGCCACGGTGCCCCCGGGATCAAAAATCGCCAACTGCTCTGCCAGGCCGGGGACGGGAAAGCCAGGGTCGGCCCCCTGTTCCATCCGCGCGCGCAGAAGGTTGCGCAGCCGGGCCAACAGTATGCCGTTGCCAGCGGACCGTGAGATCACGTCATCGGCCCCGGCGGCAAAGGCGGCCAGCCGCAGTTCGGGCGCATTGGCGGGGGCAATCGCGATCACCGGAATGTCGCGGCTGCGCGGATCGGCCCGCAACCGGCGCAAAACCACCGGCCCGGGCAGATCAGCAAGGTTCAGCGCCAGCAAGATCAGATCAGGGCGCGCGTCCATCCCCGCCCGCGCCAGTCTCAGGCAGCTTTCGCCGTCCGAGGCCAGCACCGGATCGTAGAATGCCGCCGCCAGGCGCGCCTGAGTGACGATCCGGTTGCTGGCCATGTCATCGACAATGAGGATTCGACCGCTCATATCTTGCTTTCCAGACTCCCTCCCCCGGGGATGCTGAACAGTGTGT
>CAIXBE010000378.1 GCA_903917595.1 uncultured Rhodobacterales bacterium | reverse complement strand
GTGCGCGATTTCGGGACCGCTGCGATCTACATCACCCATGATCTTGCTGTCGTGGCGCAGATGGCGGACCGGATCATGGTGCTGCGCCATGGCCGGCTGGTGGAAGAGGCGCAGACGCGGACAATGCTGTCGGATCCGAAAGAAGCATATACCGCCTCACTCTGGTCGGTACGGTCGTTTAGGGCGACCCCGAAGTCACTGACGGCCCAACCGCCCATTTTGGACGTGCGCGCGATCACGGCAGCCTATGGCCGCAAGACGGTGCTGGAGGATGTCAGCCTGCAGGTCGGGCCCGGTGAGACCGTGGCGGTTGTCGGCGAGTCGGGTTCGGGCAAATCCACCCTTGCACGGGTCATCACGGGCCTTCTGCCGCCGCAATCCGGCCAGATCCTGCTGGATGGCAAACCCTTGCCGGGCGATTTCCGCAAGCGCCGTAAGCAAGACCTGCGAGCAGCGCAGATGATCTACCAGATACCCGATACCGCGCTGAACCCGCGCCAGAGCGTTGCCCAGATCATCGCACGGCCGGCACGACATTTCACGGGCCTTTCAGGTCGCGCCTTGCAGGACCGCGTGCGCGAGCTGTTACGCCTGATTGATCTTGATCCGGCGGTCTTTGCCAGCCGTCTGCCCGGCGAGCTTTCGGGCGGCCAGAAACAGCGTGTCGGGATCGCGCGTGCCTTGGCGGCAGAGCCGCGCCTGATCATCTGCGACGAGGTGACAAGTGCGCTGGACCAGCTTGTGGCCGAGGGGATTCTGCGGCTTCTGGACCGGCTCCAGCAGGAACTTGGGATTTCCTACCTGTTTATCACCCACGACATTGCCACAGTGCGTGCCATGGCGGACCGCGTCGTGGTGATGCAGCATGGCCGGGTCGTCGAGAGCGGGCCACGGGAAGAGATCTTCTCCCCGCCCCACGATCCCTATACGGAACTACTCTTGTCTTCGGTGCCCGACATGGACCCGGACTGGCTGACGCAGACCTTGGAAAAGCGGTCTGGCGGCAGGACGAATGTCTAGCCGCCGATAGACATCCGCAAACCCGGCAAGACCTGTGATAGGCCAAGTTCCCGCAAGATGGCCTGATAGAGGGCGGTGTCCGTGGCCACGATCGGAACCGGGACGCACGATTCGAGGTCTGGGGTCAGATGCAGCATGCGCCGGGTTCGACCCGCCTTGTCCACGAAGCTCGGGATGCCGGTCGCGACGATGGCATCCACATCCGGTGCATGGTCCCAGACCCGGCAAATGGACGCTTCCGCAAAAGATTCTGGAAAGAAGCCGTTCTGTTCGAGGAGGTCACGAGTCTCGGAGAAAAGCCCCAGATCAACGTAATTGCCGCAAAAGGCTACGGACAAGCCGGACGACGTGAAATAGTCGGCAAGCCGATCCCGCCAATCAGGCGCCGAATAGGTCGCGTTGATGCCGATGCGCGCCGCGCCCATCGCGCGCAGCGAATCAATAAGTGCTTTTGGGGCCGATACGCTGCGCGCCCCGATCCCTGCCTCCAGTCGGGCGCAGAACGCCAACGTGTCATCATAGGATCGCAAGCCAAGAGGCGACCAGTTGGTCCCGACAAGCGCCACAAGATCGGCGCCGGATCGGGACAGGGCAGAGGCGGCCTCCAAAATGGCCTCCTCGATTGCCTGCGCCGCGCCCGCGCTCTGCGTGGGCGGCAGCGGCCCCGCCAGCGATCGGGCCTGCACACCCAGCTGGAGGGGCGCTATGCGCAGGAAATCCGTCGGGGATGCATCGAAGTACCCCGGTGGGCCGACGAACCCGACCTGCCACTCGAACAGCCGCGCCATGAGGTACTCCCTTGAGCAAAAACAACCAGGTTGCAGGAATCCAGATTTTCATTTGGATACTAATCTCGTATCGTGACATGAAATATTCAAGGTGGTGCGATGTCAAAGACAAATGGTGCGATTCCTCTCCTCGGCTTTGGAGTCTATGCGCTTGCGCCGGATGTGACAGAGTTGGCTGTGGGCCGCGCGCTAGAAGCGGGATACCGGCACATCGACACCGCCCAGAGCTATAGGAACGAGGCCGCCTGCGGCGCAGCCGTGGTTGCCAGCGGCTTGCCGCGCGCGGAGGTGTTCCTAACTACCAAGGTCACACCACGTAACTTTGCGGTCGGAAAGATGCTGCCCAGCTTGCGGCAAAGTGCCGATCGGCTTGGGGTGGATTGCATCGACCTCGTGCTGATCCACTACCCCTCGCCCTGGGACGAACTTCCGCTCGAGGTCTACATTGAACAACTGGGCGAGGCACAGGAGGCGGGGCTTGCCGCGCAAATCGGCGTGTCGAATTTCACGCGGGCCCAGATGGACCGAACTGTGGAAATCCTAGGCCCCGGGCGGCTGGCGACCAACCAGGTCGAGATCCACGTCTACCACCAGAACCGAAAGGTCGTTGATCACTGCCGCAAGCTCGGCATCCCCGCGACGGCCTATTGCGCGCTGGCCCGGGGCATGCTGTTCGGCATTCCCGAGGCGGGCCTCGGACCACATCCCCTTCTGCTGGAACTGGCCGCCAAGCATGCGGCAAGCGTGGCGCAGATTGGGCTGGCCTTCCTGCTTGCCGAAGGGCATGTGACCCTGTGCACCGCCACCGATCCCGAGCAGATCGCGGACAACTTCGCGGCGGGGTCGCTCCGCCTCGATGCGCAGGACCTTGCGAGTCTGCGGGGCCTCGACATGAACAAGCGCATCGTGGAGATGCCGTATTTCCCAATCTTCGACTGATGGCGGATACAAGCCTTATCATCCAGGGCACCTGCGCCCCCGGGTTCGACCACCTCTGGGAGGTGTTCGGCGCGAACTTTGCGGCCTCGTGTCCGGAGGGCGATCCGGATCTGGGGGCCTGCGTGTCGCTGACGCTGGAGGGGGAAACGGTTGTCGATCTTTGGGGTGGGTTCCGTGATGCGGCAGCGACCCAGCCTTGGACCCGAGACACCATTGTTTGCGTCTTCTCAATCTCCAAGGCCATCGCGGCCGTGTGCATGCATGTGATGCGGGATCGCGGGCTGCTGGACATCGACGCACCCGTCGCGGAGTTCTGGCCGGAATTTGCTCAGTCTGGAAAGGCAGGCATCACGACGCGAATGGTCCTGTCTCATACGGCGGGGCTCTTGCGCGCCAACGTGCCCGAAGGATCGCTCTGGCAGCCCGGCGTGCTGCTCTCGGCCATCGAAGCCATGCGCCCGGAATGGGAACCGGGCGAGGCGGCCGGCTACCACAGCTTCACACAGGGCCCCATCCTCCAGGAAATCGCGCGTCGGGTAACCGGCCGATCCCTGGGGCAGTTCTTGCGGGACGAGCTTGCTCGCCCCTTGGACGCGGCCATCGCTTCGGGCCTGACCGCCGATGAGGTGGCCCGCTGCGCCGAGATCATCCCGAATGAGCGGAACGGCACGATCGCACCGTTCCGACATGACCCGTCAAGCGCGGTCTACCGCGACTGGGCGGCACTGCCACGCGACGAGACCTTCAACTCGTCGAATTGGCGCAAGACGGAGTTCTTTTCGCTGGCCGGACACGGCAACGCGTGCGGCATTGCCCGCCTGCTTGCGCCGCTGGCGACGGGCGGCGTCTCTGCGGGAAGGCGCGTGTTGGGGCCGAAGGCCGTCGCATCCGCCATCGCAGAGCATTGGTCAGGCTATGATCGCTTCGCGGAAGCGCCCGCACGCTATGCAGCGGGATTCCAGATGTCAGACGCGACCTATCCGTTTTCAGGCAGCCCTGACTGTATCGGATTCCACGGGATCGGTGGCAGCATCGGCTTTGCCGACCCGTCGCGCCGGATGAGTTTCGCCTACTGCGGCAACCGCCTTATCTCCGGAAGCGCTGGCGCGAACCCCAAGTCGCGCCGCCTGATCGCCGGCTGTTTCAGAACGTGAACGCAGGTCGCGACACGCCCTCAAAGGCTGTCAAACACATGTTCAGCCTCAGCCTCGATCCGGCCCCAGTCCAATTCGATTCCAAGCCCGGGACCAGCGG
>CAIXBE010000377.1 GCA_903917595.1 uncultured Rhodobacterales bacterium | reverse complement strand
GGCCAAAGCCGCCAAGGCACCGGCCCGGTCGGTGGCCCAGCGAAACGGCCGCAACCGGCCAAAGTGCCGGAATCGCGTTTCGACCAGATCCAGCACCGCGTCCACCACCGCATCCGGCGCAAAGTCGCGCGGGCGCGGGCGTAGCAGATCGGACTTTGCCGGTTTTCGGTTGTCGTGGTCAAAATTCCACTGGCCACCAGCGGGCTGGTCGCCCTCCATCAACAGCCCGATCTTGCGCCGCATCTCGCGGTAGAACCACTCCATCCGCAACTGTTTGCGCCCGTCAGCCCAGGTGGCAAACTCGGCTTCTGAACACAGGAAGCGGTCGTCCGGCAGCACCGTGACCGGCAGGGGCAGGTCGTCCAAAGCCTGCAGCACCCGCCATTCGCCCGGCTTGGTCGCCAGCACCGTGCTCGCGCCAAATTCAGCGGCCCGGCGCAGCAATTCGCCCGGGATCGTCTGTGAGTTTTCCGGGTCGTCCAGCCGGGAATAGGCGACGTGCCAGCCGTCAGACTGCAAAGCCGCCGCGAATTTCCGCATCGCCGACAGGATCAGGGCGATCTTTTGCGGGTGATGCGGCACGCTGGTCCCTTCCCCCATCACCTCGGCCATGACCACGATGTCCCGCACCTTGTTCGCTGCCCTCAAGGCGGCAACGTCGGGGGTCAACTGGTCGCCAAGGACCAGAACCAGCCTTACCAAGGCACAACCTTACCCTGCCAGTCAAAGAAGCCCCCGGTGTCGGCAGGGCCAAGCCCGCCCAGCACCGCCAGCAGGTTTCCAGCTGCAACCGCAGGCGCGACCGAGGGGTGCCCCGCCCGGTCCGCAGGTGAAAGGCCGGTCTCGACCGTTCCGGGATGCAGGGCCACCAGCACCGATTGCGGATGGGTGCGCGCGGCCTCGATTGCGGCGGTGTGTACCAGCTGGTTCAGCGCCGCCTTTGCCGCCCGATAGCCATACCAGCCACCCAAGGCATTGTCGCCGATCGACCCCACACGGGCCGACAGGACGCCAAGCCGCGCCACCCGGTCCCGGGGCATCAGCCGCAGCGCGTGCTTGATCACCAAAGCGGGGCCGATGGCATTGACCGCGAACTGGCGCGCCAGAACTGCCGGATCAAGTGCTTTCAGCGACTTTTCTGGCCCGACCCCCTCCAGATACAGCGCCCCCGTCGCGACAAGAATCAGGTCGAACGACCCGTCCAGCGCGCCAAGGTGGCGGGCAATGTTCGCCTCGTCCGTGATGTCAAACCCGTCGCCGCGCCGCGACAGGCCGATGACATCTCCTTGCGAGGACAGCGCCGTGACCAGCGCCCCGCCGATGCCCCCCGATGACCCGATAACCAAAGCCCGCATGTGCCCTCCAGCGCAGATGGAGTGAAGGTAGAGCAGCTGGCCGTCGTGACCACGACGTGCTGGAAAATTCGCCGGATCGCACTCCGGGCTTTAAGGGTAATGCAAGGCTTTGCTGTTGAAACTGTTGATGCCGCAGGTCCTGCCGTGCGCATCGTCGGACCCAAACCCAACCAGAAACGGACAATGACGGTGCAGTTGCTGCCAGTTCACCCCGCAAAGCCGGGTGTTGTCCGGGCGAAACGGGTGAGCAGCCTCAGGTTTCTCGAAACGCGCTTTGGAAGTAGTCGGTGAACGGCTTCAGAAGGTAGGACAGCGGCGTCCGGTCTTCGGTCTGGATGTAGACACTGACCGGCATGCCGGGAAGGATCCTGATCCCGTCAAGATCCCGTTTCTCCCCGAGTTCGACGGTGACCTCGGCCAGGTAATAGGTAAGGCCGCTCCTCTCATCTGCGAAGGCATCGGCGGAAATGCTCGTCAATGTCCCGTCCAGGTGAGGGGTCGTCCGGGATGGCAATGACGTGAATACAATACGAACATTCTGACCTTCGTAAACCTCGTCCACTTGCATCACAGGGACCCGCGCCGCGACTGTAAGCGGCCGGTCCTGCGGCACGATGTACATCAGTATTTCGGCAGGCCGGATGACCGACTGCAAAGTGCTTACCTGCAAGCCGAGAACGATTCCAGCAACCGGCGCACGCACGTCCAAATGGTCGATCTGCGTGCGCAGCGCGTCTGCGCGTTCGCGGTTAACATTTTCCTCGGCGACAACGTCGCGCAACTCAGTTTCCGCCTCCATACTGTAGCGGCCGTCCAACGCGCTGATTTCGATCCTGATCTCGGCGATCAATCCCCCTGCTTCAGCCTGTTCCGCTTTCAATGCGCCCAACCTGCCTCTCAACTCGGCAAGGTCGCGTTCAATGGCCGAAACGCGCGCAGCCTGCGTCAGGCCGGCGGTCAGCAAATCACGCTGGGCTGTGAGGTCTTCAATCACAAGGTGGATCTGGCTTGAAATCGCCAACTCCTGCGCGGCGAGGCCCTCGATCTTGTATTTGATCTGAACGATTTGCGCCTGCCTTTGTTCACGGGCGTTGCTCAAAGCTTCAGCGTGTTTTGCAAAGAGACTTGCCTGACCAGCCATAACCGCCGCCGCTATGGCATCTTCTTTTGCCGCGGCGATAAGGGCGTCCGGAAAGACGACGGATTCGGCACCGACGCTTTCCGCCTCCAGACGTGCCCGCCGCGCGCTCAATTCGATGATTCTGCTTTCAACGGTCTGCAGTTCTGATTTCAACTCCCTCCCTTCAAGTTGCAAGAGCAGATCGCCCGCTTCGACTTTCGCCCCTTCTTCGACGAAGATCTTTGAGACCACGCCACCGTCAGGGTGCTGCACGACCTGTCGCTTTTGTGCCACCTCGAACTGTCCAGACACGATGATGGCGCCGGAAATTGTTGTCATCACAGACCAGCCACCAAGCCCGCCAACCAGGACCGCAATGGTCAGGAAGCCAATGAAAAGCGGCCAGGTCGCTGGCCATCGGGACGAGGGGCCGCTCAATGCACCGCTCCACCGATTACGGGTTTCAATATCTCGGCGTGGTTTGTGACATGGTCGTGCAGAACCTTATCGTGCGGTCCGTATGCCGTGGACGAACCGTGCTCAAGAACCAGGACATGGTCGCACTCCTGAATGGCCGCAGGCCGGTGCGATATGATAAGGACGGATTTCTCCTCGGCCTTAATGGTGCGGATAGCGGCATTGAGCGCAAGAGACCCGGGCACATCAAGGTTCGAAGATGGCTCATCCAGGATCAACAGCACCGGGTCACCATACAGCGCACGGGCCAGCCCGATCCGCTGCAACTGCCCTGCTGACAGGCGGCCACCCGAGGGCGACACCCAAGTGTCATAGCCCTCGGGCAATTTCACAATCATGTCATGCGCATCAGCCCTTTGCGCCGCTGCGATGATTTTCGTGCTGTCGGGCTGCAGGTCAAGCCGCGCGATGTTTTCGGCAATCGTGCCATCGAACAGAGTTACACGCTGCGGCAAATAGCCGATCAGACGGCCGAAAGTGTCCGGGTCGTACTGGTCCAGCGATGCACCATCAAGCCGGATAGTGCCAGCCAGCGGATGCCATATCCTGGTAATCGCTTTGGCAAGGGTCGATTTGCCTGCGCCAGACAAGCCGATGACGCCAAGCGCCTGCCCCGGTTCAAGCCTGAAACTGATCCCCCGCAAAGTCACCAAATGCTCGCCCGGTGGTCCGACACTCAGCCCCTCGACCTCCAGCAGGGCCTTTGGACGGGGAAGGGCGGTATGCGGATGGGGGGGCGCCACCTGTGACAGCAGGTCTGACAGGCGATACCACGCTTCATGGGCCCGTTGTGCCAGCGCCCATTGTCCGACGGCCATCTCGATCGGGGAAAGCGCGCGCCCCATCAGGATCGATCCGGCGATCATAGCGCCAGGGGTCAGTTCTCCATGAAGCACCAGCCAGGCACCAAGACCCAGCATGGCAGACTGAAGGAACAGCCGGAATGTTCTGGTCATCGACCCGAAGGCACCAGCCACCCCCGCCGCCGCGATGCCCGTAGTCAAAGCCTGTTGCCGCGCGATTTGCCAGCGGTCATAGCCTGAGGCCGACATGCCAAGAGCCTGAAGTGTGTCGGCTTCGGCTTTCAGTTGATCTGAAAGCCGTTCAGAATTGACCGCAGCATAATTGGCCTCCCGCTGAGGACCCCGCGAAACGACCTGATTCAAAGCGGTCAAAATGACCAGGATCGCCCCTCCGGCCACCGCAAGCCAACCGAGAAGCGGGTGGAACACAAAGATCGCCGCGGTAAAGAATGGTGTCCAGGGCAAGTCCAGCAGTGCAAGCAGGACAGGTGACGCCACGAATGTCCGGATCGCCTCGACGTCCCGTTGCGCAACCACCGCACTTGCATCATTCGCCGCCAAAGCCGATCGCTGCATGGCCGCAGTAAATACGCGACGGTCAAGCCGATCCTGAAACCGGGCTCCCACGATCGCCATGACCTTGCCCCGGACATAGTCCAGCACACCCATTGCGAAAAAAAGTCCGATCACAAGGCCGGACAAGGCCAGAAGCGTCGACTCGGACCCGCTGCCCAACACCCGGTCGTACACTTGCAGCATATACAGTGGCCCGGTCAGCATCAGCGCGTCGACCACAATGCTGAACAGAACAACGGCCAGCATCAGGCCTGTAGACTCGCGTCGTGCTGACCTCAGTTCCTTTAGGCCCTTTGCAACGCTGTCATGATCCAAGACGATTCACCGCTGCGTTAACAAAACAGGAAATCATCTTCCTCTAGTTGTGCGGCATATGTAAGGCCGGTCAGTGTAATTGTGATATCGGCCTTGCCGTCGCCGTTCGCATCCACAAGAACCTGGTTACCCAAGACCCGTGCTTCGGAGTTGTCCAACCCTCCGGTGAAGGCCGCCGAGCCGATGTAATCGAATGTGCCAACTTCAATTCCTGCAAAGTACAGCACGTCCAGATCGTCCGCGCCGCCATCAAGCTGATTGAAATCATTAATGACATCGATGCCGCCGCTTGTGCTGGGGAAAACGAAACGGTCGGCCCCGTCCCCGCCCGTTATGACATCGTTGCCCGCTCCACCGACCAGCAGGTCATCCCCGCCACCACCTGCAAGCACGTCACTTCCGACGCCACCTTCAAGGCGGTCGTCGAAGTTGGTTCCGGTCAGCCGGTTGCTGCCTGCGTTGCCGACCAGCGTGACGCCTTGATGCAGGGCCTCGGCATTGATATTGATCGCCGTCGTGGCGGTCGTCACCGCCGACAGGCCTGTGCCTGTGCCGATCACCACCCGCTCGACATCGACGCCCGCGCCCAGCACCAGCGTTCCTGCCGCCGTGCTGGCAAAGCGCAACTCGTCCGCGCCGCCCCCGCCGATGATCTGCTCGCCCGGCGCATGTTCGGCAAGCGTGGAGACCACGAACAGATCGTCGCCGTCGCCGCCAAGAACCGTATCCGCCCCGCCGCCGCCGATGATCGTGTCGCGCCCGACCCCGCCGTCGATCCGATTGGACCCCACATTGCCGGTCAGCACGTCATTGTAGCCCGATCCGGCCAGATCCTCGATCTGCGACAGCATGTCGGTTCCTGCGCCGCCGGTGGCCTGTGCCGTGGTCAGGGTCAGGTTCACCGTCACGCCCGAGGTCGCCCCGGCATAGCTTGCCGCGTCGGCCTCCGTGCCGCCGATCAGCGTGTCGTTGCCCGCTCCGCCTTCCAAAGTGTCATAGCCAGCGCCACCCAGCAGGATGTTGGCGCCCGCATCGCCTGTCAGCCGGTCGTTGCCACTGCCGCCTTCAAGCCCCTCGATCTCGGTCACCGAGTCGGTCCCGAAGCCCGCCACCGCCATCGGAGCCCCGATCGACAGGCGCAGGTCCAAGTCCTGCGTCGCCGTCGCATAGCTGACCACGTCCACGCCCGCCCCGCCGATCAGAACGTCGTTGCCTGCCCCTCCGATCAGCGTGTCATTTCCTACACCGCCTTCAAGGCGGTCGTTGAAGCCTGTTCCGGTCAGCTGGTTGCTGCCTGCGTTTCCGACCAGCGTGACGCCCTGCTGCATGGCCGCAGCATTGAGGTTGATCGCCGTGGTGCCGGTCGTTACCGCCGACAGGCCCGTGCCTGTGCCGATCACCACCCGCTCGACATCGACGCCCGCGCCCAGCACCAGCGTTCCTGCCGCCGTGCTGGTAGAGCGCAATTCGTCCGCGCCGCCCCCGCCGATGATCTGCTCGCCCGCCGCATGTTCGGCAAGCGTGGAGACCACGAACAGATCGTCGCCGTCGCCGCCAAGAACCGTATCCGCCCCGCCGCCGCCGATGATCGTGTCGCGCCCCAGCCCGCCGTCAATCCGGTTGGCGCCAGTATTCCCGGTCAGCACATCATTGTAGCCCGAGCCGATCAGATCCTCGACCTGCGACAGCATGTCGGTCCCCGCACCGCCGGTGGCCTGCGCCGTGGTCAGGGTCAGGTTCACCGTCACGCCTGCGGTTGCCCCGGTATAGCTTGCCGCGTCCGTGCCCGCCCCGCCAATCAGCGTGTCATTGCCTGCCCCGCCGTCCAACCGGTCGTCGCCAGCGCCACCCAGCAGGATGTTGGCCCCCGCATCGCCTGTCAGCCGGTCGTTGCCGCTGCCGCCTTCAAGCCCCTCGATCTCGGTCACGCAGTCGGCCCCGAAGCCCGCCACCTCCATCGGAGTCCCGGTCTGCAGGCGCAGGTCAAGGTCCTGAGTCGCCGTCGCATAGCTGACCACGTCCACGCCCGCCCCGCCGATCAGAACGTCGGTGCCTGCCCCTCCGATCAGCGTGTCATTTCCGACACCGCCTTCAAGGCGGTCGCTCCCATCCCCGCCAAGCAAGACGTCGTTGCCTGCACTACCATAAATGCTGTCGTCGCCAAATTCGCCATCCAACCGATCATTTCCAGATTCGCCGGAAAGCGTGTCATTTCCGGTGCCGCCACTGACAAGATCATCGAACTTGCTGCCAGCAAGAACATCCGCCTGGTCATAACCCTCGATTGTCGTTCCGGATTTTCCGCGTGCAACCACGATCATCATTGTTTCATTGGCGCTGAAGTTAAGCGGAATAGTTGTCGTTTCGGACGGAATATTCAGAGTGGTTACCTTGACGGTAGGGGAACCATCCTCGGCCAATGTAACTTCATAGATCGTCACATGGTGAACACCTGACGTTGATGACGATACCGAGAACGAATCCAAGCGCCCAGTTTCGCTGCGATTGGTAAGAAAATAGACGTTCTTTCCCGCCGATCCAAACGAATTTACAGCGATGTCCGACAGGCTGCTTGGGCCCGCGATAACTCGCGTTCCCTGCAGTTGGGCAGACATCATGTCAAAGGCGATTCCTGCAAGACTCAAGCCTCCGAATGCTTCTTC
>CAIXBE010000376.1 GCA_903917595.1 uncultured Rhodobacterales bacterium | reverse complement strand
CTGGCAGCGCTTTACGCGCAAGCCGTGCCGGACGAAGGTGTCGCGTCGGCGGTCAATGATATCGAGCTGTTGGGCTCCAGCCTGTCGCGCAAGATCTGGCAGAAGATCACGCTGATTGATGCCCGCACCCCCGCCCGCAAGCGCCGGGTGCCGGAATAGGCGCGGCTTCTGCCGCAAACCGGCATTGTCTTTGCGGGTCTGCAGGCTAAAACCGCGTAGCGCGCAGAACAGAATACCGGAATCCGCCATGCCCTCCGACACTACAGATGATGCACTTGTGATCTTTACCCCCTCGGGCAAGCGGGGGCGGTTCGCCCTTGGCACCCCGGTTCTGACCGCCGCGCGGCAGTTGGGGGTCGATCTTGACAGCGTCTGCGGCGGGCGCGGGATTTGTTCCAAGTGCCAGATCAGCCCCGGTTACGGCGAGTTTTCCAAGCATGGGGTCACGGTTGCCGATGATGCGCTGTCAGAATGGAACGCGGTCGAGGAGCGTTACAAGCGCATCCGGGGGCTGATCGACGGGCGACGTCTGGGCTGTCAGGCCAAGGTGATGGGCGACGTGGTCATCGACGTGCCGCCTGAGTCGCAGGTCCACAAGCAGGTGGTCCGAAAGCGGGTCGAGGCGCGCGAAATCCGCATGGACCCGACGGTACATCTGCATTTCGTCGAGGTGGCCGAGCCGGACATGCACGACCCCTCGGGCGATCTTGAGCGGTTGTCGGACGCGCTGCGCGATCAATGGGGCGTCGAGGCGGTGACGATTGACCTGCCGGTCCTGACCATGCTGCAACCCATCCTGCGCAAGGGCGAATGGAAAGTCACTGTGGCGTTGCATCAGGTGGCCCCTTCCGACACACCACGCATCATGCATGTCTGGCCGGGGTTGTATGAGGAGTCTGTCTACGGTGTCGCGGTGGACCTTGGGTCAACCACCATCGCCGGGCATCTGTGCGATCTGCGCACCGGGGTCGTGGTCGCCTCATCCGGCCTGATGAACCCGCAGATCAGGTTCGGTGAGGACCTGATGAGCCGGGTCAGCTATTCGATGATGAACCCGACCGGCGCCGCCGACATGACGGCGGCGGTGCGCGAGGCTATGAACACCCTCTTCGGCCAGCTTTGCGAAGAGGCCAAGGTGGACCGGGGCCTGATCATGGATTCGGTCTTTGTCTGCAATCCGGTCATGCACCATCTGTTCCTTGGGATTGACCCCTATGAGCTGGGGCAGGCTCCGTTCGCTTTGGCCACGTCGAATTCGCTCCGCCTGACGGCGCGGGATCTGGACCTTGTGCTGCACCCGGCGGCGCGGGTTTATCTTTTGCCGTGCATCGCCGGGCATGTCGGCGCGGATGCCGCCGCTGTGGCGCTGTCGGAAGCCCCGGACAAATCGGAAGACCTGATGCTGGTGGTGGACGTCGGCACCAATGCGGAAATCCTTTTGGGCAATACGACCAAGGTGCTGGCCTGTTCGTCGCCCACCGGCCCAGCCTTTGAGGGCGCGCAGATTTCCAGCGGCCAGCGGGCAGCGCCGGGAGCCATCGAGCGGGTCGAGATTGATCCCGTCACCAAAGACCCGCGCTTCAAGGTGATCGGGTCTGACCTGTGGTCCGACGATCCGGGCTTTGCGGCGGCCACCGCGACCAGTGGCGTGACCGGCATTTGCGGGTCGGGCATCATCGAAATGGTGGCCGAGATGCGGCTGGCGGGGATCGTTGACGCCCAAGGGCTGATCGGATCGCCGGAACAAACCGGGTCGGACCGGTTGTTCCTGGATGGGCGGACCTATTCCTATCTTGTCCATGATGGGTCAGCCGATGGCGGGCCGAAGCTGACCGTCACCAACCGTGACATCCGCGAGATTCAGATGGCCAAGGCCGCGCTTTACTCCGGCGCGCGGCTGTTGATGGACAAATTCGGCGTCGATACCGTGGACCGGATCATCCTTGCAGGAGCCTTTGGCGCGCATATCAGCCCCAAGCACGCGATGGTCCTGGGGATGATCCCGGATGCTCCGCTGGACAAGGTGTCGTCTGCCGGGAACGCTGCGGGCACCGGCGCGCGGATTGCGCTGTTGAACCGGGCCGCGCGGGCCGAGATCGAGGACACGGTGCGCCACATCCACAAGATCGAAACCGCCATCGAGCCGCGCTTTCAGGAACACTTCGTCAACGCCAGCGCGATCCCGAACGCGGTCGAGGCTTTCCCGAACCTTCTGGGGATAGTCACCTTGCCGGATGTAAACTTCAACACACAAGGATCGGGTGGTGACGGCGGGCGGCGGCGGCGGCGCGGGTAGTCAGGTTGGGCTAGTCAGGCTGGGGGCAGGCTTTCAAAGGTCAGCCCATGCGTCGTGCCCGGGGCAAAGCCCTTGAAACTGCCGTCAAGCCAGGCGTCGCGGTCTGTCTGGCCTTTCAAATGCCGGTCCAGAAAGGCCAGCGCGAAATGCTGGGCGATGTTGTTCATCGCCAGCGTGTCCCAAACCGGATCGGCGTAATGCTCGAACGGATGGAAATTCTGGTGGGGTGACGGCTCCCAGGCCTCCAGCGGGGCCGGATGCGCGGCGGCGGCATTGTGGCCGGCATTGACGAAGGTCAGAAGGTGGCGCGGCGCATTTGCCGCCTCGGTGAAGATGAGGCGAATACCAGCGGCGTAACCTGAGATATCGTCGACGCTGCCGCCCATGACCAGCATCGGCACCCGGATGCGCGCCAGACCCTTGGCAGTCCACAGCCCATCTTGCCGACCCCAGGGACCAATCGGAATGATCGCCTTCAGTGCCGGGCTGACCGAAGGATCAAGATACCGTTCCAAAAGGCCAGGCGGTGGCGCATCCTCCACGGTCAGGACTTCCGGCACAATCGCGGCCCCGGCAGAGACCAGCGCGCCATAGCCGCCCATCGAATAGCCGATGATGGCAAAGGTTTCGATATCGGCCAGCCCCGCCAGCGCCTGACGCACGAATTCGCAATCCAGCGGCCGGTTCACAAGGGTCGAAGCAAAGGCGCCCATGTCTCCATAGGTGCTGTCGGTGTGGTCGATGGACGCAACGACATAACCATGCGAGGCCAGCTTTTCCCCGAAATGCGCCAAAAGCAGCCGGTTGCCGGGATAGCCATGCGAGAGGATCACCAGAGGGAAGGCGCTTTCAACCCGCGCCGCATCGCGCAAGGCAGCGCCGTGCAGCGCGACCGGCACATGCCCGTCGCGCAGCAGGCTTTGATAGGGCGCGCGCCTTCCGGTGTCGGCTTGGGCGGGATACCAAAGCTCCACCCTTAGCGGCCGGTCGTGCCGCCTGATCCGATCGGTGGAGGCCATAACGTCGATCTGATCGGGGTTCACCAGATCAATGGTGCGGACACCAACGGAATACGGGCCGGGAAAGGCCAGGTCCGGGGCGTTCGGGCGGGTCTGGTCGATTCTGTTGATCATGGCGAAACTCTATGGGCCGTCCGTCAAGCTTGCCAGTCTGCATTCGCATCCCTCTACCCGGCTTCTTGCGCCGAACCGGAAAATCCCGGACAAAGGCATCATGTCCGATGATCCCATTGCAATCTTGATCGCCAAATGCGCGTCGGCCGACCGTTCCGCGTTCAGGACGCTTTATCGTGACAGTTCTGCGAAACTCATGGGGGTTCTTTTTCGTATCCTTAAAGAGCGCGCGGAAGCGGAGGATGCGTTGCAAGAGGTTTACACCAGGGTTTGGCTGCGCGCCGGACGGTATGATCCGATAAAGGGCCGGGGCATGACCTGGCTGATCGCCATTGCCCGCAACCTTGCCATCGACCGGCTTCGTGCCCGTCCCGACGCCGCCAATGACAGCGCACTGGACACGGTGGCCGACCCCGCCCCGGGTGTCGAAAGCAGACTGATCGCCAAAGGCGAAGCGCGCCGGATGGTAGATTGCTTTGCAACCCTTGACCCAGAGCGGGCCGAAGCGGTCAAAAGCGCCTATCTGAACGGACTTTCCTACCAAGACCTGGCCGCGCGCCATGCAGTGCCTTTGAACACCATGCGCACATGGCTGCGCCGAAGCCTTCTGAAGCTGAAGGAGTGTCTGGAAAAATGACAGGCACACCGCTTTCCCCCAAAGAAATCGACGATTCTCTTGCTGGCGAGTATGTGCTTGGCGTGCTGATTGGCGCCGAGCGCGCCGAAGCCGAAAACCGGGCCAAACGCGATCCGGGCTTCGCCGCCTTGATCTCGGCCTGGGAATTCCGGCTTGGCGGCCTTAATGCGGGCTATCGCGAAATGACGGCGCCGAATCTGTTTCCGGCGATCGAAGCGCGGCTTTTTCCAAGTGCTGCGAGGGCGCAGTCCTGGCACGGAAGGCGCAACAGGCTGACAAGCTGGTTTTCCGGCGCGGTTGTCGCGGCGGCGCTGGTGGCGGTGGTGGTGGCCTTTGTCATCCCGCTTCGGATACAGCACGTTGCAACCTTGGCCAGCGAAACCAGCACGGTTGGCTATGAGGTTGGCCAGTTTGGCCAGCATTTGCGGGTCACCCGGATTGTCGGTGCTCCCGCAGACCCGGGGTTGGTTCACGAACTTTGGCTTATCCCGCCCGGAGGTTCGCCGGTGTCGTTGGGGCTGCTAGAAAGCGCAAGCCTGATCATCAATCAGCCTGCCCCGGCTGTCGGCTGGACTTTGGCGGTCAGTGTAGAGCCCGCGGGCGGCTCGACGACCGGGCAGCCGACCGGACCCGTGATACTGACGGCCGAAGTCGGCGCTGACACCTGATCACGTGCGCGTGAGGTTTCCCAGGCGCTGAAACTTCGGCATTTGCAGGTTCGTAGCTTCGGATGTGAGGCGGGATTGGCCCGCCAGACACCCGAAGGGAAGACAGATGAAAAGCTTTACACTTGGCGTAGCGCTGCTGGCGCTGACTGCAGGCATGGCGATGGCAGAAAACCCGATGGTTGGCGGCGCCGCAATGTATGAAGAAAAGAACATCGTCGAAAACGCCGTCAATTCGGCGGATCACACCACCCTGGTCGCAGCTGTCACCGCCGCTGGTCTGGTCGAAACCCTGCAGGGCCCCGGCCCGTTCACGGTCTTTGCTCCGACCAACGACGCCTTTGCCAAATTGCCCGCTGGCACCGTGGAAACCCTGCTGAAGCCGGAAAACAAGGACCAACTGGTCAAGATCCTGACCTGCCATGTGGTCGCAGCGGCCGCAATGTCGGCTGATATCGGCAAAATGGTTGCCGATGATGGCGGCATGCATGTGGTGTCGACGGTTGGCGGCTGTGATTTCACCATCATGACCGATGGCGACAAGGTGATGATCAAGGACGGCATGGGCAATATCGCCAATGTGACCATCGCCGACGTCAAGCAATCGAACGGCGTCATCCATGTGATCGACGCGGTGCTTCTGCCGGCGATGTGATCCCCGTCGCCCAAGGAAGGGCCGGGGTGCGGGGTGGTCACTCACTTCGCCCCCCGGCATCGGGGACCCGCCATGAAATGGTCCCCAGCAAGACATGGCGGGTCCCATCATCAAACGCCCCGGCATCAGCCGGGGCTTTTCCATACCTTGTCTGCGGTTGACCCGTGGCGGGCCTCTGCTACCGTTGCGCCAGGTATTTCAGTTTCGGAGCTTGGCCATGCGCGCATCCCTTTCCGCTTTCCTGCTTTCCCAATTCCTGCTGGCAGCGCCAGTTCTGGCCGAGGGCAAGTCGATCATCGTCCTTGATGCCTCCGGCTCGATGTGGGGCCAGATCGACGGTCGCGCCAAGCTTGAGATCGCGCGAGAGGCGCTGACTTCGGTGCTGGCGGGCATTCCGGCCGATACCGAACTGGGTCTGATGGCCTATGGTCACCGCGAAAAAGGCAGTTGCGAGGATATCGAACTGGTGGTTGCCCCTGCCCCGGGAACAGCGGCGGCGATCTCGGACGCGGCCAATGCGATGCAGTTTCTGGGCAAGACGCCGCTGTCGGAGGCGGTCCGCCGCGCCGCAGCCGAGTTGAAATCGACCGAGGAAAAGGCCACCGTCATTCTGATCACTGACGGGGTTGAGACCTGCGAGGCCGATCCTTGCGCGCTTGGGGCGGAACTTGAAGCCTCGGGCATCGATTTCACCGCGCATGTGGTGGGATTTGGTCTGTCCGAGGAAGAGGGTCAGGCGGTCGCCTGTCTGGCCGAAAACACCGGGGGGAAGTATATCCAAGCCTCCGACGCGGACCAACTGGTCGAGGCGCTGAAAACCACGGTTGTGGTCGTCGAACCGGAGCCGGTGCCCGAACCGGTGCCAGAACCGGTGCCAGAACCGGTCAAGCTGGACGACAATGTTGATCCGATCGTCACTCTGGTCGCAGGCGGGCCGGAACCGGAAGATCGGGTGCTGGAAGATACCTTCTTTGAATTCTTCGCCATTGCCGCAGACGGGTCGGTGGCAACGGACACCACGATGACGCTTTACGGCGCGAGCAAGGGTGCGCTGGCGGCGGGAAAATACCAGATGCGCACCTCGCTGAATGATGCGGTGGTGATGCAGGATATCGTCGTCGGCCCCGAAACCGAGTTGTCTCAGCCGGTTGCGGTGCTGGATGCGGGCATCCTGAACATCACCCTGCGCCCGTCGCCGGGGGCCGACATCGACCCGGACGCCTTCTGGGAAATGCGCGGCCCAAATGACGTGACCGAAAGCAACTATGGCAGCGGCTATCACGTCTTTCCCGCAGGGGAATACGGGCTGCTGGTCCGGCTTGGGTCTGCCGAGGTAACCCAGACGGTGGTGATCGAGGCGGGCAAGGTCACCGATCTTGACCTTGTGGTCGGCGTCGGTCTGGCGGCGGTCGAGGCCTATTACAAAGAAGGCATGATGGTCGAGGCGGGCGAGCATTTCGTCGAGATCCTGTCGGCGAAAAAGGATATCGACGGCAACCGCGCCGTGGTCGCCTATACCTATGGCGCGGGGGCCAGTTTCGACCTACCGGCCGGCGACTATGTGGCGATGGTGACGCTGGGCGCGGTCAAGGCTGAGGCACTCTTTGCCGTCAAGGTTGGTGAGCGGGTCGATATCTCGGTCATCCTGAACGCCGGGGTTGCGGCCGTAACCACCCCGGATGACCGCTTTATCGAGGTGCTTGCGGTCAAACCCGACATCAACGGCAACCGCACCAGTTTCGCCTATTCCTACGGGCCGACCTGGCAGACCACGCTTGCCGCCGGTGACTATGTGCTGAAAACCGAAAAAGACGGCAAGGCCACCGAGACCCCTTTCAGCGTCGTCGCGGGCGAACGGGTGGAACTGACTGTGACCGAGTGAGCGCAGATAGGGGCCAGGCCGCTTGACCTTGCCCCCGCCTTCGCTTACCCAAAGCAGCATCGCGGGTGTAGCTCAATGGCAGAGCAGAAGCTTCCCAAGCTTACGACGAGGGTTCGATTCCCTTCACCCGCTCCAGCCTTCCCGCCTGATCCTGAGGTTGCGTGATGCATAAAACAGCCGCTGTCGCCCTTCCGGTTCTGATGGGCCTTGCCGCCTGTGTGCAGGACCAGGGCCCGGTCGAGGATTATGCCTTTGTCGGAAGTTGGGACTGCGAGGTAGAGGTCTTCACCTTCACCAACACGACCTACAACAACGGGACCGAGACCTTTCCGATCCAGAGCGTCAGCCGCGACGGGCGCAATTACACGCTGTTCTTTGCCAAGGGCTATGTCGTGGCGCTGGCGGCGGTGACCGAAACCGGCCTGACCTGGGTTTCAGGGGCGACGGGTGACCAGTTCAACTGCGCCCGCGTGAAGTAGAGCGGTTCTGGTCGTTCCGGAAGTGCCGGATATCAGAATTCAAATACTCCGGGTTTGAATCCTGATTCCGCCGAGCATTGAACCGCTTTTGCTTTCGTTTCGGCCCCGAACCGGTTAGCAACGCCGCCGATGCAACTGGAGAACCCCATGAACACCGATATCACCCGCTTTGGCGTTGGCCCCAAAATCGCGGAAGCGGTTGCCTATAATGGCATCCTCTGGGTCGCAGGCCAGCTCGGCGAGCCGTCTGGAACGGTCACCAGCCAAATGCGCGAAGCGCTGGCCGCCATCGACCGGATTCTGGCCGAAGCCGGAACCAACAAGACCCGCATCCTGTCGACGCAGATCTGGTTGGCCGACATTTCGACCTTCGACGAGATGAACGCGGTCTGGGCAACCTGGGTGCCGCAGGGCCACACTCCGGCCCGTGCGACGGGTGAGGCAAAGCTGGCGGGACCTGAGTATCTGGTCGAAGTGATCGTCACGGTTGCGTTGAACTGACCTGTTGAAGCGGGGGGTTTCACACCCCCCGCACCCCCCGTGGGATATTTTTGGACAGAAAAATTAGCCGCGCAGGAACGACACCAGCGCGCGGGTCGATCCGTCTTTGTCGGAGCCGTCCACTATGCCTTCCAGGATCGGTTGCAGGGCCAGGGCAAGCTCTTTGCCCAGTTCCACGCCCCATTGGTCGTAGGAATTGATCCCCAGGATCACGCCTTCGACAAAGACCCGATGTTCGTAAAGCGCCACGATCTGACCCAGCGTGAATGGAGTCAGCTGGTCATAGGCCAGCACGGTCGAGGGCCGGTTGCCGGGGAAAACCCGGTGGCGGGCTTGCCGGTCCAGTTCCTCACCGGTCAGGCCCTTTTTCGCCATGAGGACGCGGGCTTCTTCAAGGCTGCGACCGCGTATCAGTGCTTCGGCCTGCGCCAGGCAGTTTGACACGAGCAGGAGATGCTGGTGCGCGAGGTCGGGTTCATGGCCGCGCCGGGCGACAAGGAATTCGCAGGGCACGGTGCGGGTGCCCTGATGGATCAGCTGGTAGAACGCGTGCTGGCCATTGGTGCCGGGTTCGCCCCAGACCACCGGGCCGGAATGAAGGCCAAGGTCGGACCCGTCGATGGCGACGCGCTTGCCGTTTGATTCCATCTCAAGCTGCTGGAGGTATGCGGGAAGGCGGCTAAGGCGTTGATCATAGGGCAGAACCGCGCGGGTGGCGTGGCCGCAGATCTGGTTGTGCCAGAGCCCGACAAGGGCCAGCATCACCGGCATGTTCCGCGCGGGGACGGCGGTCTGGAAATGGTCATCCATCGCGCGGGCCCCGGCAAGGAGCGCGTCAAACGCCTGTGGCCCGACCGCGATCATCAGCGACAGGCCGATGGGGCCCCACATCGAATAGCGGCCACCGACCCAATCCTCGAACCCGAAAACGCGCGCGGGATCAATGCCATAGGCGGCGGTCTTGTCAGCGGCGGTGCTGACTGCCGCGAATTGGGCGGCGGGGTTCGCAACCTTTTCCGCCATCCAGCGTTTGGCGGTGTCGGCGTTGGTCATCGTTTCGATGGTGGTGAAGGTCTTGGAGGCGACGATCACCAGAGTTGTCGCCGGATCAAGGCCTTGCAGCGTGTCGTGAATGTGCGCGCCGTCGACGTTCGACACGAAATGCACCCGCGGGCCGTCGTGGAAGGGGGCCAGCGCCAGCGTCGCCATGGCCGGGCCAAGGTCAGAACCGCCGATGCCGATATTGACAACATCGGTGATCCGGCCGCCCTGCCCCGTGTAGGCCCCCGAGCGGACATCACCCGCAAAGGCCGCGCAAAGGCTGCGGATGCGGCGCACCTCGGGCAGGACATCGGTGCCGTCGACGGTGATCACCGCGTCATCACCCGCGCGCAAGGCCACATGCAGGACGGCGCGGCCTTCGGTAACGTTGATCTTGTCACCGGCAAACATCGCGGCGCGCTTTTCGGTGAGGCCAGACACTTCGGCAAGCGTCACCAGTGCGGCGCGGGTGGCGGCGTCGATGTTGGTCTTGGAATAATCCAGCAGCATCCCATCCGCGCTGACCGAGAAATCGGCGGCGCGGGTGGCATCGAACAGATCAAGGATCGGGCGGGTGGCGGTCTGGTCGTGCAGCGCCTTAAGGTCAGTCCATTTGTCCATGTCAGTCAGCCCAATGCACGGTTGCGGTGTCAAGAACGGCGCGCACGGGCGCCTCAAGCGGGGTCAGACCCATCGCGCGGTCAAGAGCGGCGCGCTTGTCAGAGCCGGTTATCAGAATGTGGATGTTGTAGGCGGCCTTCAGCACCGGAGCGGTCAGGGTCACGCGGGGCTCGCCCGCCGCCTCGGCCCGCATCGGCAGCAGTAGGGGGGCGTCGGGGGCCAGCGCCTCGGCCAGACGGTCAGCGCCGGGGAAAAGGCTGGCGGTATGCATGTCGCTGCCCATGCCCAACAGGAGGACGGAGATTGGAAGGTAGGGGCGCAAGCCGTCTTCCAATGCTGGCAGCATCGCCTCGGGGGTTTCGGCGGGGGCATAAAGCGGGATCAGCCGGGCTTGCGCCGCGCGGCCCCGGATCAGGCGCTGGCGCAAAAGCCGGGTGTTGGAGCGTTCGCTGCCTTCGGGAACCCAGCGTTCGTCGTTCAGGACCACGGCAACATTGGCCCAGTCCAGATCGACGCCAGAGAGTGTGTCGAAGACCGGCCCGGGCGTGGTGCCCCCCGGAACGGAAAGCGTAGCGCGGCCATCGCGGCGCAGGAATTCGCCCAACTCCCCGGCGATGACATTCGCCAGCCCCAGCATCAGCATTTCGCGGTCGGGATAGATTTCCAGCTTCATTCGCGGATCTCGCGCCAGCGGCGGCCATCGCGGTGCATCAGCATCAGCGCATCCTCGGGGCCGGATGAGCCCGGGTCATAGGCCTGCGGCTTGTCGCCCCGGCCCTCCCAGCCCTGAATGATCGGATCGGTCCAGGCCCAGGCGGCCTCGACCTCGTCGCCGCGCATGAAGAGGGTCTGGTTGCCCCGGATCACGTCCATGATCAGGCGTTCATAGGCGTCGGGAGTTTCCTCGGCCTCGGCCCCCAGAACGGCGGCAAAGGACATGTCCAGCGGCACCTGCATCAGGCGCATGCCGCCCGGACCCGGTTCCTTGATCATCACCATCAGGTTCATGCCTTCGTTAGGCTGCAACCGGATCACCAGCACGTTTTCGTGCCAGCCCTTGGCATCGTCAAAGATCGCATGCGGCGGTTGCTTGAAGGTGATCGCAATCTCGCTGGTGCGCGCCCGCAGGCGTTTGCCAGTGCGCAGATAGAAAGGCACCCCCTGCCAGCGCCAGTTCGAGATCGCGACTTTCAGCGCGATGTAGCTTTCGGTCTTCGAGGTGGAGTTTTCGGAATGGGTCACATAGCCCGCATCGCCACCCCCTGCCCCGTATTGGCCGCGCACAATGTCTTCGGGCTGCACCGGTTTCAGCGCCCGGATTACTTTCAGCTTCTCATCCCGCACGGCGTCGGGGTCAAAGTGATAAGGCGGCTCCATCGCAATCAGGCACAAAAGCTGCATCATGTGGTTCTGCACCATGTCCCGCATGGCACCGGATTTGTCGTAATAGGCCCCGCGCCCATCCACGCCGACCGTTTCGGCCACGGTGATCTGGACGTGGTCGATGTATTCGGCCTTCCACAAAGGTTCGAACAGGATGTTGGCAAAGCGGACCGCCATCAGGTTCTGGACCGTCTCTTTGCCAAGATAATGGTCGATCCGGTAAATCTGCGCTTCGGTGAAATGCTGGGCCAGAACGGCGTTGAGCGCCCGGGCAGAGGCAAGGTCACGGCCAAAGGGCTTTTCCACGACGATCCGGCTTTGCGCATCCGCGATTCCGTGGTCATGCAACCGGCTGGCGATGTCGCCGAACAGGCTGGGAGCAACCGAGAAATAGAAGGCGCGCACCACGCCATCGCGCATCATATTGCGGAGGGCCGACCAGCCGTTGATCCCCGTTGCATCAATCGCGACATAGTGGATGCGCCCCAGAAAGGCGTCGATCGCCGCCGTGTCCTGCCGGTCAGCAGGCACGAATTCGACAATCGCCGCGCGCACCTGGTCGCGGAATGCGGCTTCGTTCAGGTCGGCGCGGGCGGCACCGATGATCCGGCTGTCGCCCGGCATCTGTCCCGACAGAAACCGGCGATAGAGGCCCGGCAGGATCTTGCGGCGGGCAAGGTCGCCGGTGCCACCGAAGATCACCAGATCAAAATGATCCACCGGAATTACTCGCGAAACCATGACTGTCTCCTGAAGGGCCGTGTTAGCGCTAACGGAGGTGGTTCTACAGCCAGCGCCTGCCTGTGTCTAGCATCCTGATGCGGCAGGTGAAACCGCCAGAAAAATCTGCCCAATGGGACTGATCAGGCGTCCAGTTCCGCATCCCAATACAAATAGTCCATCCAGCTTTCATGCAGATGGTTCGGCGGGAACCGGCGGCCATGCGCCTGCATTTCCTCGGCGGAGGGCGCGCGGGGTGGGTGGTGCAAGGCAAGACCTGACTGGCGTAGCGACTTGCTGCCTTTGTGCAGATTGCAGGGGCTGCACGCCGCCACGACGTTCTCCCAGCTGGTGATCCCGCCACGTGACCGGGGAATGACGTGGTCAAAGGTCAGATCGCCCTTGGCCCCGCAATACTGGCAGCAAAACGCATCGCGCAGAAAAAGATTGAAGCGCGTGAATGCCACGCGCTTCTGGGGACGAACAAACTCTTTCAGGACCACGACCGAGGGTATCCTGAACTCTTGTCGCTGGCTTCGCACCACATGGTCATATTCGGCAACAACCTGGACCCGGTCCAGCACGGCGGCCTTGATTGCTTCTTGCCAGGGCCACAGCGACAGAGGGTAATAACTCAGGGGGCGGAAGTCGGCGTTCAGCACCAAAGCCGGAAAATGCTTCAGGGTTGCGGGATCACGCACGAACTGGGTTCTGAAATCGCCGTCCATTCCGTCTTAGACTCCGCGCTTTTGCCCGATGCCGATCCGGTCCGGGGGCGGTGGCCTGCCCCTTGGCCATGACTATATCTGGCGTTTTCGTCCTTGCAACCCCCAAGCGCCTGCGACGCCCGGGTCTGCTGCCCCTGTGTGATGCCGCATCTTGGTGACATCCGGGTGACAGACCCGTCACGCCGGTTCCTGCCGGTCCGGCGGCGGGCGGCTTGCCAGCCCACCGTCAACTGCAATATCTGACTGCAAGAAACCGGAGCCCACCCCCAATGCCTTTGAACCGACGCCGTCTTCTTGTCCTGTCCGCAAGCGCACTTCTTGCCGCCTGCGGACGCAAACGCCCCGTCGCCGAGCGTCGGGATCTGCACCCGGGCGAGACGCCGGAAATGCGGGCGCTGATCGAACGCTATGCCGGGATCCACGAAATCCCGGAAAGCCTCCTGCACCGCATCATCCAGCGCGAAAGCGGCTATAATCCGGGCGCGCGCAACGGCCCTTACTATGGGCTGATGCAGATCCACCCCCGCACTGCGCTGACGATGGGCTATGACGGCCCGCCGGAGGGGCTGCTGGATGCCGAAACCAGCCTGATCTACGCCGGCCGCTATCTGCGCGGGGCCTGGCTGGTGTCGGGTGGCGATCAGGAACGGGCCGTCATGTGGTATGCCAAGGGCTATTACTATGAGGCCAAGCGTATGGGCCTGCTGGAAGAAACCGGACTTCGGGGCTGACGGTTCGGGAGGCGTTCGCCTAGCTGAGACTTTGTGTCAGTCTTTCACCTGCGCACACAGACCGCTCGCGTGGAACGAGTTGGAGTATCCTTCTGGAGTAGCATTTACGGTCGCCGACAGGCCCTTTTTCTGAATCGTTAGCCGATACACCATATTTGCGCTCTGAGAGGCGGTAATTGCCGCCGCATTCCATCTAAATGTCGTTCGCCTTTGGTTGTCTGTTTCGACCCATTGCCGGGACATCAAACTGACAGGTTCGCCGTTCAATGCATAGGACACCACGACTTTTCCTTTGTCATGATCGTGGGTGACATTTATCTCGGAAGGAATCCACCCGCCTGCGCTGCCGAGCTTCGTCAGCAAGCACCGAAAACTCTCTTGCGCCATCGCTGCGCTCGAATTGATCAGGACGACAACACACGCAGAGGCGACATAAGAACGAAAAGCCATCTTGAGTCACTCCTGCACATGAGCCCACAGTCTATCCGGGCAATCTCTTCTTTTGGCTAATCGAGTATCCGCAACTCTGCGGCCAATCACCGCGTGTCGTCCCAAGCCAAGGTGTCTCGATGGTGGTAGAGCAAATAGGCAATTTTTCCTGACAATTAGGGTGGGGTTCAACCCCACCGTTCAACATATACAGCGACATATACAGCGACACCTCTCCCCGCTCCCGGAAACCCCGTGCCAAATCCTTAACAGAAATCCAAATATCTTACCATTTCAATCTCTTAAACAGCTTCTCATCCTTGAAAACGCCCCTCCAACGGCCCCCTCAGTGCCAGGCGTCCGACATCTCGGCCTTCTTCCGGCCGATATAGTCCTGCAATCCGTCGCGGACCCCCTCGTCCAGGGGCGGGGCCTCGTATTCCGCCAGCCGCTTTTTCCACAACCGGTTCGCGCGGGTTGCGGCATCTTCGGAACCCGCCAGCTCCCATTTCTCAAAGGGCTCGTTGTCCGACAGGGTGCTGTCCCAAAACGCGGTCTCGTAGTGGCGCAGGGTGTGGGAGGAGCCGAAAAAGTGGTTGCCGGGGCCCACTTCCGCAAAGGCGTCGACGGCAAGTTGGTCATCATCCATGCGGATCCCGTCAAGATAGGCATGCAAAGCGCCGCAGAGATCAGCGTCCAGCATGAATTTTTCATAGGACATCGACAGCAGCCCATCTAGAAATCCGGCCGAATGCAGGATGAAATTTGCGCCGCAATGCACCGCGGCCAGCATCGACATGGTGCCTTCCATCATCGCCTGCGCGTCCGGCAGTTTCGAGGTGGTGAAGTTGCCCGAACAACGCAGCGGCAGGTTCAGGCGGCGGGCAAGCTGGCCAATGACCTGACTGCCGATGGCAGGCTCCGGGGTGCCAAAGGTGGGCGACCCTGACCGCAGCGACATGGTTGACAGGAAATTGCCAAAGATCACCGGCGCGCCCTTGCGTTCCAGTTGGGTCAGCGCGCAACCGGCCATGGTTTCGGCGAGGCTTTGCACGATCCCACCGGCACTGGTCACCGGACCCATCGCGCCGCCAAGGATGAACGGCACCACGACCGCCGCCTGATTGGCCCGCGCATAGGCGCGCAAGCTGCGGGTCATCGTGCCGTCCCAGACCAAAGGCGAATTGACGTTCACATTGCCCAGAATAACGCAATGATCGTTCACAAACGTCTCGCCAAACAGGATCCGCGTCATCTCGATGCTGTCTTCTGACCGCTCCTCGGCGGTGACGGACCCCATGAAGGGCCGGTCCGACAGCTCGATATGGGCCATCACCATGTCCAGATGCCGCTTGTTCACCGGCACATCGGTCGGCTCGCAGATCGTGCCGCCGGAATGGTGAAAGTTCGGGCTGGACTGGGCCAGCTTGATGAAATTGCGAAAGTCCTCGATGGTGCCAAAGCGGCGGCCACGGTCCAGGTCCATCACGAAAGGGCTGCCATAGGCCGGCGAGAAGACGACGTTCTTGCCGCCGATCTGCACCGAATTCGCAGGATTGCGGGCGTGCTGGGTAAACTCGGCCGGGGCGGATTTCAGAATCTCGCGCAGCATGCCAGGCTCGAACTTGACCAAAAGGCCGTCAACCTTGGCCCCGGCGCGTTTCCAGTGGTCAATCGCTACGGGGTCATCGCGAAATTCGATCCCGGTTTCGGCCAGAACACGATCGGCGGCGGCTTCGATCTTCAGAAGGTTCTCTTCGGACAACACGTCATAGGTCGGGATGTTGCGAGTGATATAGGGCCGGCCATGCCCGGTGCCCTTTTGCGCCCGTTCCGCCTGCCGCGCCTGACGCCCTGACCGCACCCGTGCTTCGCTCATCCCTGCCCCTCCGAAAACTCGACATAGGTGTCAGGTTTGTCGCAAACGCACGTTCCGTCTGGTCCGTTCGCGACATGATCCCGGCGCAAATCTCCTCAGG
>CAIXBE010000375.1 GCA_903917595.1 uncultured Rhodobacterales bacterium | reverse complement strand
TGACCTCTTGAAAGCCCCGGCAGATGCCAAGGAAGGGCTGACCCCGGTCCACGCAGGCCCGGATCAGGGGCAGCGTTACCGCATCGCGGCCCCGGTCAAAGGCACCATGCGCCGGAGTCTCATCCGCGCCGTATTCGCTGGGATGCACGTTCGGCCGGCCGCCGGTCAGAAGGAAGCCGTCGCACAGGGTCAGCAGGTCCTCGACCCCGACAAAGCGCGGATCAGAGGGGATGATCAGCGGCAGACAGCCCGCAACCTCGGCCACGGCGGCCGAATTCATCGTGCCGCTGGAATGCGCCGGATAGCTGTCATTGATCAGATAACTGTTGCCGATGATCCCGACAACCGGTCGCCGCCCTGTGTCTTTCACCGCCCGCACCGTATTGATGTTACCATTCCGATACAAAGCTTAGCTGGAACACCCGGCCTCGACCAGAGCAGCCTTCAGCAACGCCGCGCACAGATCACCGGCGATAATGCACACTTTGGAAACAATTACAGCCCTTCACGCAAACTTGGCTTTTGCACCGCCATGAAACCAGCGACGAAGATGGGGCACCCTTTCAAGGAGACTTCCCATGCCCCGCCTGATCTTGTTGATCCCCGCAGGTCTTGCCCTAGCACTTGCGGCAGCGCTGCCGAATTTCGCCGAAGAGGCCATCGACCACTCCGCCCACATGGTCGAAGGCGACCAAGGCCCGTCCTCGCTGGCCTTCATGGCAGCGACTGACAAGATGCATCAGGACATGGCGATCCTGCTTACCGGCAACGCCGATGTCGATTTCATCCGTGGCATGATCCCGCATCATCAGGGCGCGGTCGACACCGCAAGGATCGTGCTGGAACATGGAAGCGACCCCGAAGTGCGCAAGTTCGCCGAAAGCGTGATCGCGGCACAAGAGGCCGAGATTGCCTGGATGAAATCCTGGTTGGAAGCCAACGGCGGCTAGGACCTAGCCGCGCCTTAGCAGGTAGTCCCCGGCAATCTCAACCATCCGCGAACGGGTCATTTCCGGCCCGTGCCCGCCAATCGCCAGTTGGCAATCCAGCTGGCGCAGCCGCTCCATCGTGGTCAGGTAGTCAGGGATGCTTGCCCCGGGCAGATCGTCCAGAATCTCGTCGTCATAGATCGCGTCGCCTGAAAGAAACAGACCGTCCCGTTCGTCCAGCAGGCCGATGCCGCCGGGGGAATGGCCCGGCAGATGCAGGACGGTGAAGCTGCGGTCGCCAAGGTCGATCCGGTCGCCCTCGGCCAGCCAGCCTGTCAGGGGCGCAGACCGCAGCGACCAGTCGGCGGTGGTCCAGCTGGGGGTTGGCGGCGGGTCGGCGACATCGGGCCACAAGCGGAATTCTTCGGCAAAGGTTTCGACCCCGGGCAGGCCGGCAAAGCCCGCAGCCTCGGACGCATGGCCCAGACGGTCGGCAAATTCATGAAAACCCCCGATGTGATCGACATGGGCATGGCTGGCCACCGCAACAACCGGCTTTCCCGTCAGCGGCAGACTTGGGCGCAAAGGCATGATGCCGCAGCCGAAATCGAACTGCAGGTCGCGGTCGCGGCCGATCACCGTGACCATGGCGGCGCGGAACTCCGGGTTCACCGATGGTTCCAGCGTGACGAAGACCCCGGGTGCCACCTCGCGCGTTTCAAACCACATCGCCCCTCCGAATCCCAGCCATGTCGCAATCGGACGGGCGTTGCGCGCGCCCCGCGCCTAGCGTGGCACGACATATCAGGAAATGCCATGCCTCGCACCGCCCCTCCCCGCCCGCTGATCGGCGTCGGTTTGATGCTGGCAGCGATGGCAATCCTGCCCTTCATCGACGTGTTGGCAAAATTCATGGGCCAACAGGGCCTGCCGATCCTGATCGTGGTCTGGGCGCGGGCGCTGTTTGGCGCGCTGATAACCCTGCCCTTCGCGCTGAAGGCCGAAGGGGCGCGCGCCCTCCGCCCGCAAAACCCGCTGCATCATCTGGCCCGGGCGGTCCTTCTGTTCGGGGCGACCTTCCTGTTCTTCACCGCGTTGAAATATCTGCCCATCGCCGATGCGCTTGCGATCTTTTTCGTCAACCCATTGGTGATCGTGATCCTGTCGGCCTTGGTCTTGCGCGAAACCGTCGGCCCGCGCCGCTGGGCGGCGGTGGCGGTGGGCTTTGTCGGCACCCTGATCATCATCCGCCCCGGCATGGTCGAAGTGAACCCCGGCACGGTCTATGCCCTTGGCGCTGGCGTGGCGCTGGGGTCCTACTTTGCGATGACCCGCCACATCGCCGGGGCCGCCGATGCGATGGTTCTGACCTTCCAGACCTCGGCCATCGGGGCGGTCCTGATGACGCTGGCGCTGCCGGTCCTGTGGCACGCGCCCTCGCCCGCGCAATGGGTCATGCTGGCCAGCCTTGGCGTGATCGCGACGCTTGGCCATGTGCTGATCACAAAGGCCTATGAGCACGGCGAGGCGTCGCTTCTGGCCCCCTTGGCCTTCACCGAGATCATCATGGCCACCGTGGTCGGCTGGTGGTTCTTCGGCGATCTGCCCGACCGCTGGACCGTGCTGGGCGTCAGCGTGCTTGTCGCGTCCGCGATCTACATTTCGGTGCGCGAGCGTCAGGTCAAGGCAGTTTAGGCTGCGCTAAAGCGCACCAGCCGCCACCACCCGTGCCGCTGCCGCCAAGGCCCCCGGCCCGTGCGGAATATCAAGGGCGACCAGCCCCGCCTCCATCACCGCCAGCGCGCCAAGCGTCATGTGCGCATTCACATGCCCCATGTGACCAACCCGCAGAAAGCCGTGATAGGCGGGGTCGGTCTCAGCCGCCATGCCAAGGCCAATGCCCAGCGTGACCCCGGCTTTCGTCTCGCACCACTGGCGCAACCGGGTGGCATGCGGGGCACCAAAGCGCGCCGCCGTTACCGAACTGGCGCGGTCCGCCGGCTTGGCCACGTTCATGCCGATGGCAGGATTACCAGCTGACCAACTGTCAAACGCCGCCCAGACCGCGCCCGCCAGAACCCGGTGGCGGTGCCAGACATTGGTCAGCCCTTCCTCGGCGATCATGTCCAGCGCCGCCCGCAACCCGTAAAGGTGCGCCGTGGGGGCGGTGCCGTCCCAGATATGCCAGAACTCGGTCGCGTCAACCCTTGGCCCCCAGGCCCAATAGGGCGAGGCCAGATCGCCGCGCCCGCAGCGCGCCCTGGCCTTGTCGCTGAACCAGACGAACGCAAGACCGGGAGGCGTCATCAGCCCCTTCTGGCAAGCTGCGACCGTGACATCAACGCCCCAGTCGTCCATCCGGTATTCATCGCAGCCAAGGCTGGCGATGCAGTCCACCGCCAGCAGGGCCGGATGCCCCGCCGCATCCATCGCCGCACGCAAGGCGGGAATATCGGTGCGGATCGAGCTTGCGGTATCGACGTGGCAGGCCAGAACCGCTTTGATCCGATGGTCGCGGTCGGCCCGCAGCGCCGCCTCGACCTGATCCATGTCGGCGGGGGTGGACTTGCCGAAATCCAGAACCTCGACCTCGATCCCCATCGCCCGCGCCGAATTGGCCCAGGACAGGCCGAACTGGCCAACCGCAATCACCAGCGCCTTTTCCCCTTTGGAGAAAAGGTTGGCATTCGCCGCCTCCCATCCGCCATGGCCGTTGCCGATATAGGCGGCCAGATGATGGCGGGTCCCCGCCACCTGCCGCAGGTCGGGCCAGAGGCTGGCCGCAAGGTCAATCAGCGGGCCTTCATAAATGTTGGGTGACCCCTGATGCATTGCGCGCAAGACCCGATCGGGGATCACCGAGGGGCCGGGAATGGCCAGATAGGGGCGGCCGTGGGCAAGGCTCATGCGTCTCTCCATCCTGCTGGGGCCATGGCTAGGCTGGCCCGCGACTGTCGTCAATCCGCCGCCTGCGAGGCGTCATGGCAGCGTGGCTTGAGCCAGCGCCGCTTTCGCGCTAGACCCCGGCCATCGCTCACGAAGGGCCTGACGCCGTTGCACCCACCCCGCACCTACACGTCCCGCGCCCTTTTCGGCCGCTTCTGGCGCAGTTACCTGCGGCCGTATCTGCCGCTGATGGCGGTGGCCTTTCTGGTCATGATGGTCGAAGGCTCGACCCTTGGCCTTTTGTCCTACATGATCGAGCCCCTGTTCGATCAAGTCTTTGCCCCTGGCGGGTCGGGGATGCTGCCGCTGGTTGGCGGGGCGATTCTGGGGCTGTTTCTGGTGCGCGCGACAACGTCGGTGCTGGGCCGCTGGCTGTTGACGCGGGTCAACCAGAACTCGATGGGGGCAATGCAGGCGGATCTTGTGCGCCACCTGCTGACACTGGATGCCAGCTTTTTTCAGGAAAACTCGCCCGGTGTTCTGATCGAACGGGTTCAGGGCGACACCGCTTCGGCGCAGGGGGCGGCGGTCATGGTGATCGGCGGCCTTGGGCGCGATGTTGTGGCCCTTATAGGGCTTCTGGTCGTGGCGCTGACGATTGATCCGGTCTGGACCGCTTCGGCGCTGGTCGGCGTGCCGCTGCTTTTGCTGCCTGCACTGGTCCTGCGGCGCTACCTGCGGCGCAAGGCGATGCTCACCCGCCGCCAGGCAGGCCTGCGCGCGATGCGGCTGGACGAAATCTTTCACGGCATTCAGGCGGTCAAGCTGAACCGGATGGAGACCTATCAGGCAAACCGCTTCCAGCGCATCATCGCCACCATTGTCCGGGCCGAGGTGAAAACCTCTGCCGCCCGCGCAACTTTGCCGGCGCTGGTTGACGTCATCACCGGGGTCGGCTTTTTCGCGGTCCTGATGCTGGGCGGCAGCGAGGTGGCCAGCGGCGCGCGCACAACCGGCGAGTTCATGGCTTTTTTCACCGCCATGGCCCTGACCTTTCAACCGATCCGGCGTCTGGGCGATCTGGCCGGGCAATGGCAGGTGACCGAGGCCAGTCTGGAACGCATCTTCACCCTGTTCGACACCCGCCCGTCAGGAACGCGCCCTGCCACCAGCCGCGCCCATCCGGCCAAAGGCGCGCCAGCGATTGAGTTCGACGCCGTCCGCTTTGCCTATCCTGACCGCCCGGTGCTAGAGGGTCTGTCCTTCACCGCTGAAGCGGGCCGCGTTACCGCCTTTGTCGGCAGTTCGGGTGCTGGCAAATCGACGGTGTTCCAACTGATCTCGGCCCTTGTCGAACCACAAGCCGGGCGAATCCTGATCGGCGGCGTCGATGTGCAGGACCTTAGCCTTTTCGACCAGCGCGCATTGTTGGCCTCCGTCTCGCAGGATGCCGCACTGTTTGACGAGACGCTTCGCGAGAATCTGTTGCTGGGTCGCACGGGGATCAGCGAAGACCAGCTTGCCATCGCGCTCCGCGATGCCGAGGTGACGGGCTTTACCTCGACCCTGCCGCAGGGCCTGGACACCCCGGCCGGGCCGCGCGGATCGGCCCTGTCGGGTGGCCAGCGCCAGCGCATCGCCATTGCCCGCGCGCTGCTTGCCGATGCGCCGATCTTGCTGCTAGATGAGGCAACCTCGGCCCTTGACACCCGCACCGAAGCCGCCGTGTCCGCTGCCCTGGCTCGGGCGCAGGCGGGCCGCACGACGCTGGTCATCGCGCACCGGCTTTCGACGGTAAAGGGGGCCGACAAGATCATCGTGATGGATCACGGAAGGCTGGTCGAAGAAGGCACCCACGACAGCCTTATGGCCAAAGCCGGGCTTTACGCGCAGTTGCAACAGGCACAGTTGCGCGACTGAGGCTTTCCCTTCGCCTTCAGCCCCACTAGATTGTTCGCATGACCACTGGTGAAACCGCCCCCGACCGCACAATCTGGACCCTGACCGGCAAGGATGCGCTGTCCTTTCTGCAAGGGCTGGTGTCCAATGACCTGCGCCCGCTTGAGGCCGCGCCCGGCATCGTCTGGTGCGCACTGCTTAGTCCGCAAGGCAAGTATCTGGCGGATTTCTTCGTTGTCCGCCAAGGCGATGGACCGCTGCTGATCGACATCGCCACTACGCTGGCGGCCGACACGCTGCGGCGGCTGACGCTGTACCGTCTGCGCGCGGATGTGCAGATTGCGCCCTGCCCGCTTTGCGTTGTGCGCGGTCTTGGCACCCCGCCCACAGGCGCGCTGCCCGACCCGCGCCATCCCGCGCTTGGGTGGCGGGCATGGTCCGCCACCCCCGGTGCAGCAAATGAAATCGATTGGGACAGGGTCCGCGTCGCCCATGTCATCCCCGAAAGCGGGATCGAGCTGATCCCCGACGACAGTTATATCCTTGAAGCTGGGTTCGAGCGTTTGCACGGCGTTGATTTCCGCAAGGGCTGCTATGTCGGCCAGGAAGTCACCGCGCGGATGAAGCACAAGACCGACCTGCGCAAGGGGCTGGTAAAGGTCGCCATCGAAGGCCGGGCCCCGGTCGGAACCGAGATCCTGTCCGACGGCAAGCCAGCCGGGGTGCTTTTTACCCAAAGCGGCGGATCGGCCATCGCCTATCTGCGTCTTGACCGGGCAGGGGGACTCCTGACCGCTGGCAGCGCGACGCTTAAGTTTGACCCGGTCCCGGGTCAGTGATCCTGCTTGCGCCAGCGACAGACCAATTCGGTTTCGGCGGTCTTGAAGACCAGATAGGCCACCAGTGCGACAAAGGCCTGCGCGCCGATCTGGATCATCTGCCAAAGTCCGCCCTCACGCAGGGCAAGAAGCCCGTGGCGACTGACAAAGTCGAAGTTTGCCATCGCAAGGTTGATCAGGCCAAAGGAAATCCAGGCGACCAGTGTCGCCGAAAGCGCAAGTACGCAGAAAAGCACCGACCAGTGCCAGGACGCCACGACCAACCACTTCGGCATCTGCCTCTCCCCGCTGTTCACGCCTACGCGCGTTCGGAATATTCCATCAGTTCGGTATGCACGACGATCATCTCGTCCATGTTGATGAACGGCGGCACCATGATCCGCACGCCATTGTCCAGAACGGCGGGCTTGTAGGATTTGCTGGCGGTCTGGCCGTTCTGCACCGGCTCGGTGTCGACCACGCGGCAGGTCACTTTCTGCGGGATGGTGACGTTCAGGGGTTCCTCGCCGAAATACTGCACCGACACGGTCATCCCGTCCTGCAGGAACGGCCGGCGGTCGCCCAGAAGTTCGGCGTCCAGTTCGATCTGCTCGTAGGTCTCGTTGTCCATGAACACCAGCCGCCCATCGGTTTCATACAGGAACTGCTGGTCCTTCATCTCCAGTTCGACCTGTTCGACCTTGTCTTCCGACCGGAAGCGTTCGTTCAGCTTGCGCCCATCGCGCAGGTTCTTGAGTTCCACCTGCGCGAAAGCCCCGCCCTTGCCGGGCTTGACGTGGTTGACCTTGACCGAAGCCCAAAGCCCGCCGTCATGCTCGACAATCGTTCCGGGGCGGATTTCGTTTCCGTTGATCTTCGGCATTGGGGGCACGCTTTCGCAAAAAGGTTGAATATTAGCTTGCTGCCCCTATATCTTGCCGTGGTTTGACGGGCAAGCAGACTAAATGCGGTGACAGCGCGCGTCAGCCATGCAATAAGCGCATGACAGCCATGCAAAACTGCTGCACCCGAATCGTGATCAAAACGTTACAACCCTCGAACGCTGAGAATGACAAGAGCAAGAATAAGGACGTAACCGATGCTGGATACAATCGACAGCACCGCTTTCAACTTTGAACAAGGCCAGCGCGCGCGGAAGCTTTTTGCTGCCGTCGTGCTTGCGGCCCTCGATGACGCGATCGCCGATGACAAGAAATATGGCAATGGCCCCGACCAGATCGCCCGTTGGGCACGGTCGCGCGACGGGCGCGAAGTTCTGTCCTGTTCGGGCATCGACCCGAACGAACGTGTGGTCAAGGGTCTGATGGATTTCGTCGCCAAAGGCGTGCGCACCAGTGTCGCCCTTAGCCGTGAAGAATCCGAGCGTCGTCATGCTTTGGAAGCGGATCAGGCCGAAGCCGCCTGATAACGGCCTTCCCCGGAATTCAAAAACGCTCGCCAATCCGGCGAGCGTTTTCGTTTCGGTGGGTTGAAACCGTTATTCCAGCGTTTGCGAAGTCAGCACCCGGTTGATCTCAGCCCTTACAAGTTTGCGGATGTTGCGGGTGATCCGTTCGCCCAGCACATCCTGCAACTCTTCGCGGATCACACGGCGGACTATCTGAATCAGTTCCGCCTCGTCCAGCAGGCTGACCGGATTGCCGTCGCGGTCGGTCAGAACCTGCGTCAGTCCGTTCACCACGAGGTCTTCTTCAACGGCGGTCGGGCTGGCGGCCTCAGCCTCGACCGACGGGTTCGTCACAAGCTCCGGCATCTTGGCGGCAAGTTCGACAGCGACGAGTGCGACCTCTGCAGTCGCCTCGGATTCGGACCGGACCAGTTCCAGCACCGCCTTGACCACGACCGAAGCCGGCTTGGCAACGGCCTTCCGCGGCTTTGGCGCGGGCTTGGCGGATCTTTCCACCGGCGCAGCGGCGGCCTTTCGGGCTGACATCTTCCGCGCCCTCGTGGGCTTTTTCGCCACCGC
>CAIXBE010000374.1 GCA_903917595.1 uncultured Rhodobacterales bacterium | reverse complement strand
TTTGGCGTGATCTCGGGCGCGGTGGCGGTGGCACCGATCCTGGCGGCGGCGGCGGCACCTTCGGTCGGGGCGGGGCTGCTGGCGCTGGGCGGGCCTGATCTGGTCTATGCGGTTTGTCTGGCCCTGGCGGCTTTGGGGCTGGCGCTGGTGATCCTGCTGCTGGCGCGAAAGCCAGACCCGTTCGCCGGATAGACCCGTGGTCTAGCGGGGTTTGCGGTCGAGGAAGGCCTGAATGCCCACAGCCGTATCGTCAAGCAAAGCGTTTTCCACCATGGCCTGACCTGCCGTCGCATAAGCCTGATTCAGCGGCAGGCCGATTTGCGCGCGGAATGCCGTCTTGCCCAGCCTGATCGCGGCGGGGTCCTTGGCGGCGATGGTGCGGGCAAGGGCCAGTGCCGTGTCGTCCAGCGCGTCGGGGGCTGCCAGCCGGTTGACCAGACCCAAGGCATGGGCGCGGGGAGCGGGCAGGAATTCGCCGGTGGTCAAAAGCTCAAAAGCCGCTCCGGGCGCAAGGCGGCGTGACAGGGCAACTGCGGGGGTGGAACAGAACAGCCCAAGGTTGATGCCGTTAACCCCGAAGCGGGCGTTTTCCGCCGCGACAATCAGGTCGCAAGAGCAGGCAAGCTGGCACCCGGCAGCGGTCGCCACCCCCTGCACGGTGGCAATCACCGGCTGCGGCATGGCCGCAACCGCCTGCATCAGGCGCGAGCAAAGGTCGAAAAGTGCAGTAAAGGCAATGCGGCCGCCATCGCGGTCGGCGCGAAAGCCTTGCATTTCCGCCAAATCATGACCGGCGCAAAAGGCCCGCCCCTCGGCGCGCAGGATGACGGCGCGGATGGTGCCATCAGCTGCGATTCTGTCGAAGCAGGCGGCAAGCGCCTGCAGCATTGGGGTGGAGAGCGCGTTCAGCGACTGCGGAGCAGCCAAAGTGACCGTGGCAATGGCGTCGGCAACGCCGTAACGGATCAGATCGGACATCGCCGTTTCAGCCCTTCGGCTTGAGGAACCGGCCTTCGATCTGCGCGCCGCTTTCGATCACAATGCCAGTCGAGGTGATGTCAGCCTTGACCACGGCGGTCGAGCGCAGCGTAAAACTTTCACAGGCAACTTTGCCCGAGAACTGACCCTTGATTTCGACCGAACTGGCGGTGATCGAGCCTTTGACGCGACCCTCGTGACCGATGATCAGGCCGTTCGCAGTGATGTTGCCGTCAATCTCGCCCTGAATTTCGACCGTGCCCGACGATGAAATCTCGCCGGTAATCCGCAGATCGGCCCCAAGAACCGACCTTGCGGAATTGCTGCCCAAAACGGGCGGGCGCGTGGGCGGCGGCGGCGCGGTGGTAGGTTCGGCGGACTTGGAGAACATCTGGGATTCCTTAGCGGGGCTCGCGCGGATTAGGGGGGAAGGCGGGCGGGCGGTCAAGGGGCGGTTTTGGTGGCTGGCGGCTTTCCCCGGCGGCGAATGTCGCATCCGGGGCTGACAAGTCGGTTTGGCGGTGGTCAGATGCCGGGGGAATCAGCGGGGGATGGCCATGGACGACGGATTTTTCACACCGGTTTCAGGCTTGGACCTGCCCCGCTTTGCCGGAGTGCCGACCTTCATGCGGCTGCCGCACGTGCCGTTTGACCATCCGCGCTTTGGAGAGGTTCAGATCGGTCTGATCGGTGCACCCTGGGATGGCGGCACCACCAACCGCCCCGGCCCGCGCCACGGGCCACGCCAGTTGCGCGACCTGTCCACGATGATCCGGGCGAAGAATGGTGAGACCTGGGTGGCCCCGTTCGAGCTTGCCCGCTGCGCCGATCTCGGCGATGTCGCGCCGAACCCCGGCGACCTGATGGACAGTCTGGCCCGGATGGAAGCGTTCTATGACCGCGTCGTGGCGGCCGGGGTCCGGCCTCTGACCGGCGGCGGCGATCACCTGTGCACCCTGCCGATCCTGCGGGCGGTGGCAAAGTCGCGCCCGGTCGGCATGATCCAGTTCGACAGCCACACCGATCTGAATGACGTCTATTTCGGCACCAGCCGCTATACGCATGGCACGCCGTTTCGTCGTGCCGTCGAGGAAGGTCTGATCGACCCCAAGCGCTATTGCCTGATCGGCATCCGCGGCACCGCCTATGGCCGCGAGGACTGGGATTTCGCGGCATCGGTCGGGATCAGGATCATCCCGGTCTCGGAGTTGCACGCGCGGGGCGCCGATGACGTGATGGTCGAGGCCCGCGAAATCGTGGGGACGGGGCCTACTTACGTCACTTATGACATCGACTTTGTCGATCCGACCTTTGCCCCTGGCACCGGCACGCCCGAGGTGGGCGGCCCGAACTCGTGGACCGCGCTGCAAGTGGCGCGGGGGTTGCGGGGGCTGGACGTGGTGGGGGCCGATCTGGTCGAGGTCTCACCGCCCTTCGATGCAGGCGGCGGGACGGCATGGCTGGGAATTAGCCTGATGTTCGAGATGCTGTGCACGATGGCCGAAGGTGTCGCGGGACGCTGAGGGTTGATCCGGGGGCCTGCCCCCGGACCGCCGGGATGCTTATCGCCAGATTAACGGGAGAACGGCCGTGAAAGCCGAGATGATCATCACCAACGCGAAGGTCCTCACGATGGACCTGACGCGCCCGCACGCCGAAGCGGTGGCCTTGTCGGGGGGGCGCATCCTTGCGGTGGGCACGCGGGCCGAGATGGAGGCACTCGCCGGACCGGAGACGCGTGTGGTCGATGCGGGCGGGCGGACGCTGTTGCCGGGGTTTGTCGAAAACCACATGCATCTGTTCGGCGGGGCCGAGTTGCAGCATCTGCAACTGACCGGGGTGCAGGGCATGGCAGCGCTGAAGGCGGCGTTTGCGGCATTTGCCGCCGCCAACCTAGATGCGCCGGTGCTGATGGCCGAAGGGGTGGACTACGGCATCCTTGGCCATGCCGTCACGCGCGCGGATCTGGATGCGGTGCTGGCTGACCGGCCGATCGCGATGCGGGCAATGGATCACCATACGGTCTGGGCTAATACCCTTTGTCTTGAGCGGGCCGGCCTTCTGCACGGTGCGGCGATGCCAGTCGGGCATGAGGTGGTAATGGGGCCGGACGGTCTGGCAACCGGAGAACTGCGCGAGTTCGAGGCTTTTGATCCGGTCCTTGCGCTGGCCGGGGTGGCGCGGATGTATGTCGGGATCTCGACCGGAGCGGAACCGCCTGGGCCGGTGCCTACGGCGCACCGCGCCGTGGACAAGGCGCATATCGAGCGCGGGATGCGGCATTGCGCGGCGCGGGGTTTCACGACGCTGATCTCGATGGACGGCAACCGTTACACGCTGGAGCTTCTGGCCGAGATGGAGGCCGAGGGGCGGCTGTTGCAGCGCGTCAAGGTGCCGTTCCATCTCAAGCCCGAGATGGACCTGTCGGAACTGGACCGCGCATCGGCGATGTCTGCGGATTTTCAGGGCGACTGGGTCCGGTCCGGAACGGTGAAGATGTTCATGGATGGGGTGGTCGACAGCCGCACCGCCTATATGACCGAGGACTACCCGGGTGTGCCCGGCCACCGGTCGATGCCCTTGTTCGATCCCGAGCGGTTCAAGGCGGTCTGCACCGAGATTGACCGGCGGGGCCTGCAGATCGCCGTGCATTGCGTCGGCGACGGTGCGGTGCATGTGACCATCGATGGGTATGAGGCGGCGGGTCAGGCCAACGGCTTTCGCGACCTGCGCCACCGGATCGAGCATATCGAGTTGATCACTCGCGACGACATCCCGCGTCTTGCGGCGCTGGGCATTACCGCCTCGCTTCAGCCCGCGCATGCGCCGGGGGCGATGGATTTCCCCTTGGCGGGCATGGAAGCGGTGATCGCGCCGCATCGCTGGCCGGATGCCTATCTGTGGAAGACGCTTGCCGACCATGGTGCAAAACTGGCCTTTGCCAGCGACTGGCCGATTACCGATGTCAGCGCCTTGCGCAGCCTGCAGGCCACCGTGACCCGCAGGCCCTACCTGGGCGCTGCGGACGAGCGTGTAAGCCTGATGGACGGGTTGGTTGCTTATACATCAGGCGGAGCCTGGGCCGCGCATCTTGAGCATCTGACCGGGACCCTGCGGGCAGGGATGGCGGCCGATCTGGTGCTGATCGACGGGAATATCGAGACGATTCCAGCCGAAAATCTGGGCCAGACGGGAATCGCCCTGACGATCTGCGGGGGAAGGGTGACCCATGACCCCAAAAGAATGGCCGGCGAGATCAACTGATCTTCCGAGAAGTCATTGATTTTCAGTTAGAATTTGGCGTCCCCGAAAAAATCGTCATCGTATCGTCATTTTCCGCTTGCGGGTTTAGGGACCCGGACGTAAATACCGCCTCACCGAAACGAAGCGGTTGCGGAAACGCGGTCGGGACGGAACGGAAGCGGCGCGGAAATCGCCGGACTACCCTGGATACAAGATGGCAGTTACTCCAGAAATTCTGGCGTGCTGCGCGTTTTTTGTCTGTGCTCTTTGAAGTTACTTGGTAATGAAGGGATATGCGGGCGGTTTGGGCGCATCGGCGTCTAACGCAAGCATATCGGCCTAGTAGGGGAAACCCGATGATCTAGGTGTCAGCTTCACGGTTTGTGGGTCACGTTACTTCGGT
>CAIXBE010000373.1 GCA_903917595.1 uncultured Rhodobacterales bacterium | reverse complement strand
GTGGGCAGCAGGTTCAGACGACCTGCGTACTCCTCCACGATGATCTGGCGGGTGCGCACGGGTTTGGCCGGAAACAGGTTCAGGGCTTCCAGGCGGCCGTAGCGGTTGGGGATGAGGTTGATGGCGGCGGTCAGGCTGGCCATCGAGAAACCAGGGTTCAGAAACGGGTTGTTCATTTGGGGCTCCAAAAATGACGAAACCCGCGCAAGCCAGATGGCCAGGCGGGTTCGGGGATGAAAGACGGGTAGGTTTAGGACGTGGATCAGGCGGAGTCACGCACCAGCACACCGCGCTCGGCCAGCTGCTGCTCATAAGCCGTGCGCTGGGCACCGGTGAGCGCGATCGGCCAGACCAGCGCAGTCTTGGCAACGATGGCGTGGCGGGCGATCAGGATGGCGTCGCTGCGGTCGGCGTTGGTAGCATTGATCGCGTTGGCGAGCACCCCGATGGCGTCCTCAGTGCCGTCTGTGGCGGCCGGGTCGATGGCGTAGTGCTTGCCATCGCTGGCATTGCGGCCCAGCACCGTGCCCAAGGGCAGGTTCTGGCCAGCGGCGATGGTGGCAACGTCACGCGAATAGCGGTTGGGGGCTTCGTACTTCAAGAGGTCGCCGAGGTTGTTTTGTTCGGTGATGGAGGTCATGGTCTATTCCTTTCTCAGGCGGTGGCAGTGAGTTTCTTCACGGCGGCCACAATGGGTGAGGCCTCCGGGCGATCAAGTTTTTGGGTACCGGCATCCACGGTGATGGTCGAGCGGATGTCATCGGCCTCAGACCGTGCCGCACGGGCGTCGATCAGTACGCGACGTACATCGGCCTCGGTCTTGCCAGCCGCGATGAACTCGGCCGCGCGGTCGGGGCAGCCGGCCAGCAGGCAAACCTCGGCAATCGCCTGGGCAGCCTGGGTCACCTCGCGGCGGGCTTCAGCCACCAGCACGGCGACTTCGTCGGTGCTGATGGTGTCGACGGTCTCGATCACTTTCTCTTCTTCGTTCATGGTCATTTCCTTCTTTAAGGATGCCGCCTCAGCACGGATGACGCCCCGCACCTGAGACGGCGAATGGTTACGGGCGTTGATGAATCGATGGAATTCGGCAAGGGTGGCGTCCAGCGTCTGGACACCATCAGCGAGCCCTTGGGCCACGGCATTGGTGCCGAAGTACAACCCAGCCTCGGTCGCTCGGACAGCGCCCAGATCCAGGCCACGCATGTCGGCCACGTGATCAGTGAAGATGGCGTAAAGCCGATCCACTTCGCCTTGCAGCTCTGTCTTTGCGGTGTCCGACAAGGGCTCGTGTGGCGAGTAGTCGTTCTTGTGGGCGCCCGCCGTGATGGCCGTGAACCGGTAGCCGTCCTTGGCATCCTTGACCGATTGGTCGACATGCAAGGCGATGACGCCAATCGAGCCGACGCCACCCGTTTCCGTCACGAACAGTCGCTGGGCGCTGGCCGCAATCGCATAGGCCGCTGAATACGCGGCGTCGTTGGCCACCGCCCAGACGGGTTTGACCGCAGCCACCTCGCGCACGCGACGAGCCAACTCGAAACTGCCTGAGGCTTCACCACCGGGTGAGTCGATGTCGAGCAAGATGCCGCTGACCTGGGGATCGGCCAAGGCGGAGTCCAGCATCGCGGCGATCTCGCCGTAGGACGTCAGGCCTGAGGCGGCTTCCATGCCCAGCGAGCGCTTGACCAGCGAGCCGTGGATCGGGACCACTGCAATACCCTCGGGGGCTGCGGTTGCGGGAGGCCGTTGGTACATGGCCATGTCCATGGCTGGCATCGCGGGAGCATCGGCCATACCGATGCGCTGGCCGACCACGGAGAGGATCACGTCCAGCTTGGGTCGGTGAATCAGCAGGG
>CAIXBE010000372.1 GCA_903917595.1 uncultured Rhodobacterales bacterium | reverse complement strand
GGCTGCGATATAACTGCACAAGGTCACTTCTGCAACTGATCGGAACCCGGATGCCCGACTACCAGCTTCGAGGTCTTTCGTTTTCGCTGCCTTTGCGTGCCGTGCGAGGGGCGCTGGACGAAGCTCTCTCTACGGGAAGATATGAGGATCAGGGGGCAGAGGCCCTTGTTGCGCACCTGATCCCGGGCGATCGATTTCTGGACCTCGGTGCAGGCCTTGGATTTCTATGTTGTCTTGCCGCGCGAATTCTAGGCGATACAGCCGTTGCAGGAATCGAGGCAGGACCGGAAACGATTTCTTTTGCAAGCAAGAACCTTGTTGCAAACGGGTTTTCCGGGGTCCGACTGTTTGAGGGCGCAGTGATCGGCGCCCCGGCGGACGAGTCGAATTTGGAGGTTGAATTCGGCACAAGACCGGCCTTCTGGGCCAGCGCCCTGAAGGGTCCTTCAGGTTGGCCCGCAAACGCTCGCGTCGAATGGGTTACTGCCTGGCCGATTGCCACGCTGTTAGCCGAATTCGGTCCGACGGTCATCTGTTGTGGGATCGAAGGCGGTGAATACGATGTGCTTGTGCAGCCTTTGCCCGGTGTTCGGCTGTTGATCGTCAAGTTTCACGCTGCCGCCTATGGCGACAAAGGAGTGGACCGCATTTCCGAAGCACTGATGGCGGAGGGGTTCGAGCCTGATCCCAAAGGGTCGCGTGGCTCTACCGTCGTTTTCAGCCGCAGCCTGAAAGGTGTCGGCAAGACCTGAGCCGACTACCCCGGCCCATTCCGGCACCTTCCGGCGAAGTGCGCAAATGCAAACGGGGGACCCGAAGGCCCCCCGCGCATCACAAAGCTTATACGCCTCAGGCGGTTGCGTCTTCCTCGACCGCCGCAGCAAGGCCCGCAGGGGCCGCCACGTTGGCGATGACGAAGTTGCGGTTGATCGTCGCGCGCGCACCTTCCGGCAGGACCACGTCATCGATGTGGATGACGTCACCGATGACTTTGCCGGTCAGGTCGACCGTGATGTGATCGGGGATGTCACCGGCGGTGACTTCCAGCTCAACCTCGTGACGGACCACGGTCAGCGTGCCGCCGCGCTTGAGGCCGGGGCTGGCTTCGTGGTTGATGAAGGTCACATGGACGAAAAGCTCGATCCGGCTTTCGTCATGGACCCGCATGAAGTCGACATGCGTCGGCATGTCCTTGACCACGTCGCGCTGGACACCACGGCAAATGACGTGGACGTCGGGCTGGCCTTCAACCTTGAGGTTGAACAGCGACTGCAGGAAACGACCCTGCCGCAACTTGGTCAGGAGGTAGTTGAATTTCATCTTGATCGCGATCGGTTCCTGACCGTCGCCATAGATGATGCCAGGTACGTAGCCGTCACGACGGGCTTGACGGGCGGCCCCCTTGCCTGTCCCCGTCCGTACCTCGGCGGTAAGATCGATGATCTCGCGTGCCATAGGTTCTCTCCAATAAATAAGTCCGCCACCCTCCAAGGGTGCGTGGCGCGACCGGGGGGCTATAGCCACGAATCGGGGGGAAGGGAAGCGGGAACTGCGCCGAAGCCTGGATACGGCGGGCGTTTCGTGAATGCTTTCCGTCCGATGTCGCTTTCGGCAGGACCGGCGGCGCGGCTGGGCGGGCCGGGTGCAGGGCGTCGGGATAGCTGTGGCACCTTGGCCCCGGAGCCCTTGACCGAATGTCTTCCCTGTCCACTCTTGCCTTTGCCCGGCCCGCGATTGCGGCCTTTGTCGCCATGGGTATCGGTTGGGGCACCTTTGCAGCAATCCTGCCGGACCTCAAAGTGATGCTGGGCGTGGACGAGGGCCAGTTGGGCCTGCTGATTTTCCTGACCCCCATTGCCGCGATCACGGCGATGTTCGCCGCCCCGGCCTTTGGCGCGGTCACCGGGCGGTCGGCGCTGCCGCTGGCGGTCATGCTGATGGCGCTGGCCTTCGCGTTGCCGGGGCAGGCGTCTGCGCTGTGGCTTTTCCCGCTTGCGATGGCTTGTGCGGGGGCGGCAACTGGGCTGACCGACATCCTGATGAACGCCCGGGTGTCCGCCATGGAAAGCGCGCGGGGCCTGCATCTGATGAACCTGACCCATGCCGCCTATTCCTTTGGCTATGCCGGAGCGGCGATCCTGACCGGGGTCTTGCGCGGGGCCGGCTGGGGGCCGGGTTGGGTTATGGGCACGATGTCGGTGCTGGCGCTGATCTGCGCGGCTTTGGCGATTGAACGCGACGGGCGGATTGACGGCCTGCGAAAGCCGAAGGACGGCACCGCGCTGCCCTTGGGTCTGGTGCCGGTGATCGGCGGTGCAATCGTGCTGATTGCCTTCATGACCGAGAATGCGTCGGAAAACTGGTCGGCGCTGCATATCGAAAAGACCCTTGGTGGCAGCCCGGAACAGGGCGCGCTGGGACCGGCAGCGCTGGCCCTGACCATGGGTTTCGCGCGGTTGGGCGGGCAATGGCTGGCCGGAAAGGTCAGTCCGTTCAACATCCTGCGGGCGGGGGCGGTGATTGCCGCCATCGGCGCGCTGATCGTCGCGGCGGCGGCCAGCCCTGCTTGGGCCTATCTTGGCTTCATCATCACCGGCATCGGTGCTTCGGTTCTGGCCCCGACCGCGTTTTCGCTAGTCGGGCAGTTAAGCCAGCCCGAGGCCCGCGCCCGCGCCGTCGCACGGGCGACGATGCTGGGCTACTTCGGCTATTTCGTCGGCCCGCCGCTGCTGGGCTTGATCGCAGGCAGCTTCGGTCTGCGCATGGCCTTTGTCTTTGCCGCCATACTTGTCGGCGCCGTGTTCCTGCTGGTGCCGCTTTTGGCGCGTCAGAGGACCTGAACTTCCAGCAGCCTTGGCCCGTCCTGCGGGGTTTCCAGCATCTCGGCCAAAGCCGCCGGATCCTGCGGCACCGCGGCAAAGGCCAGATCGCAGGCCATGGCGAAATGCTCCATGTTCAAAGGCGACGGGTCGCAGCCAAGGACCGGGGTTTTCGCGTCACGCATCGCCTCGGCAATCTCGCGGAAGCCTGCGTTGTTCCAGACGATGAAGGTGATCGGCAGCTTTTCGTCGACAGCGGTGCGCAATTCGCCGGGGCTGAACTGCAAGCCGCCATCGCCGATCAGGCAGATGACCGGCACGCCCGGTGCGGCAATTGACGCACCGATGGCGGCCCCCGGACCATAGCCAAGCGCGCCGTAGCCGGTGGCGGCGTTGAACCAGCCGCCGGGGCGGTCATGGTCATAGTAAAGGTTGGCGGCATAGACCGGTTGGGTGCTGTCACCGACGATGATCGCGTTCGGCACTGCACCGCGGATCGCTTCGACCATCTCAAGCTGGGCGGGCATTGGGGCGTATAGACCCGCAAGTTCGGCCCTTGCGGCGGTGCGGGTGGCTTCGGCGCGGAAGCCGCCTTCGCGGTTCACCGGCAGGGTCATCGGCAGAAGGGCGGTCAGCATGGTCAGTGCATCGGCCTTGATCGGCATCGCGGCGGGGTGACGGGCCAGCTGATCGGCGCAGATGTCGATGCGGATCATGCCGGAAAGGTCGGGAAACCCGCCCTTGGCATAGGCGTCATAATCGGTCGGTCCCAGTTCGGTGCCAATGGCAAGCACCTGATCCGCATCGGCAATCAGCGCGCGCACCGCGTTCAGACTGGGAGAGGCCGGGACCACCAGCCGGTGCTTGTGCATGGCCCCCCGGGCGTTGGTGGTCAGCACAACCGGCGCATCCAGCGATTCCGCCAGTTTCTGCAAGGCGCCCTCGGCACCACGGACCCCGCCACCGGCAAGGATCACCACTTTGTCGGCATTGTTCAGCGCCGTCGCGACGCTGCGCAACCGGCTGAGCGGCAGGGGCGTTGCATTGCCACTGGCGTTCGGCGGAGGCAACTCGGGGCAGGGGACCGCCATCATGTTTGTCGAGATCTGGATATGCGCGGGACCGGGCCGACCGCTGGTCATCGCGATGAAGGCACGGTCAAGAACCTCACCCAACTTCTTCGGATCGGTCACCGTTTCACTATGACACAGGGTCGCAACCATCGCGCCCTGATCCGGCAGTTCGTGCAACCGCCCCAGCCCCTTGCCCAGCGTGTCGCTGCGCCCAAGACCGGAAATCACCAGCATCGGCACGGAATCGGCCTTTGCCTGCGCCATGGCGGTCAGGGTGTTGGTCAGGCCGGGGCCGGTGATGACAAAGGCCACCCCGGGCTTGCCCGAGACGCGTGCATAGCCGTCGGCCATGAAGCCAGCACCCTGTTCGTGGCGCGGAGTGACATGGCGGATCTTGTCCCCTGCGGCCGAGAGGCCCCGGTAAAGTTCAATCGTGTGGACGCCGGGAATGCCGAAGACAGTATCGACCCCGCGCGCAATCAGGCCTTCGACGAGACGGATACCAACGGTGGTCATGCTGCGTTCCCCAGGGTGGCCGCTGCGTGGGCGGCGATTCGGTTGGTGGCCTCAATCGTGCGGTCGTCGGGTTGGGTCAGCGACAGGCGCAGCCAGCCCGACAGCCCGGCGCCAAAGCTTTCGCCCGGCATGACCGCTACCTTGTGCTGCATCAAGAGGCCCTCGGCAAAAGCCACGCCGGAAAGCCCGGTGGCGCGGACGTCGATCAGTGTGAACATGCCAGCTTCGGGCCGGTGAACGCGCAATCCGGCGACCCCGTCCAAAGCGTCAGCGATGATTCCGGCGCGGTTCGAAAAGCGTTGGGCCATCCCGGCTGCAACCGGAGAAGGTTGGGAAATGGCGAGTTCGGTCATGTCGGCAATGAAGGGTTGGCTGCCAAAAAGCATGGTTTCTGAAAGTGGCAGCAGCCGGGCGCAAAACTCGGCCGGGCCAACGCACCAGCCGGACCGGAACCCGGGGGCGGCATGGGACTTCGAGATCGAGCTTGCGACCACCACCCGTTCGGCAAGGTCGGCAAAGTCCAAAGGTGAGGCGAAACTGACGCCGGGGAAGATCATCTCTTCATAGACTTCGTCTGACAGGATCCACAGATCATGCGCCTTGGCCACGGCGCCAAGGGCGCGGATATCTTCGGGGCGCAGCACCGCCCCGGTCGGGTTGTGCGGCGTGTTCAGGAACAGGACCCGCGTGCGCGGCGTGATCCGGGCCACCACATCGGCGGCCTGCATCCGGAAGCCCTTTTCCGGGCGCAAGGGCACCGGCACGGCGGTCGCTCCGGTCTGGGCAATCAGCCCTTCGTAGGTGGCATAAAGTGGGTCGCCGATCAGCACTTCGTCGCCGGATTCCACCAGTGCGCGCAGGACGGCATAAAGCACGGTCTGGGTGCCGGGCAGGCACATCACCTGATCGCGCCCGATCTCGCGGCCGCGCCGGGCCGAATAGCGCGCGGCAAGGGCCGCCACGAGGCCCGGTTCGCCGCGGCCATTGGAATAGCCGGTCCGCCCCGAGGTCATCGACCGGACAGCCTCGGCGGTAAATTCGGTCGGGGTGGGGACATCCGGTTCACCGATGGTAAATTCGATGATGTCGTGACCGGCGGTTCTCATCTCGCGGGCGCGGGCGTGCAGCGCCCATTTGGCGCCGCCAAGTCCGGCAAGGCGTTCGGTGACAGAGGCGTATTTCATGACACTGGCTTTCGAAATTCGGGCAGTTTGGAGGTATGGGCCAGAAGGTTGATGCCCAGAATGGCACCGACCGACCGCAGGCCGACGGTGATGATCTCGGCGGGCGCAAAGGCCGCAGGCAACAGCGCCCCTTCGATCCACAGCCCGTCCAGCAGCGCGTTGCAGGCAATCGCCTCGGCGCGGGTCTGGCCGGGCAGAACCTTGCGGGGCAGGGCGACGATCAGCGCCTCAAGCGCGGTGCGGAACGCCAGATATCCGGCCTCGTGCAGCGCCAGAAGATCGGCATCGGCGCGGATCCGGTGCATGAAGGCCGCCCACAGCACCACGCCAGAGGCTTCCATCACCGGCGGGCGCAGGGTGGCGGCGCAGAAGGCGGCAAGGCGTTCTTCGGGGCCGGCCCCTACGCCTTCGGTCGCATCCGCACCCTTTGCGGTCATCCCGTCCATCAGCGCGCGATAGGCGGCGCGGATCAGTTCGTCCTTGGACTTGAAGTAATGCCGGATCAGCCCGCCCGTAACCCCGGCGCGGTCGGCAATGGCGCGCACGGTTGCGGCTTCCATCCCGCCTTCGGCCACCAGTGACTGCGCCGCAGCGATCAGGGCTGACCGGCGGCTTTCTTCGCTTTCGCGGCGGTAGAGGCGGCGTTCAGATTGCATTTCTTCTCTTTGTTATACAAATGTATAGTCGGATAATTCGCCGGGGATGTCAACATCATGCGGCAAAATCTGTCGTCACGGGGCATACACATCCTTGTGGATGATCACATCTGCGTGGGGATAGGCGGCAATGATCGCCCGGCGCAGGCCCGCACCGATATCATGGGCCTGACGCAAGGACTGGTCGCCGTCCAATTCGATGTGCAGGTGGACAAAGATCCGGCTGCCAGCCATGCGCGATTTCAGGTCGTGAAAGCCGCGCACGCCGGGCCAGTCGCGGGTGATCGCGGCGATGCCGTCAAGGATGGCGGGATCGGCCGTGCGGTCCATCAGCGCGTCCCAGGCGTCCTTGCCGATGCGAAGCGCGCCGACCGCCAACACCCCCGCCGCACCAAGCGCAACCACGGCGTCGATGGACCCGATTCCATAGTGGCTGGACATCCAAAGCGCCGCGATGGCCCCAAGGCTGGGCAAAAGGTCGCCAAGGTAATGCAGCCGGTCAGCCGCGACCACCTTGCTGCCGGTCCGACGCGCCACCCGGCCTTGCCACCACACAAGGCCCAGCGTCAGCACCACCGAGGCTGTCATCACGATCAGCCCGCGCCCTTCTGAGGCAAGAACCGGTGGTTCGGGCGATATCAGGCGCAGGGTGGCGGCCCAGCCGATCACCCCAGCCGAAATCAGGATGAAGACCGACTGCGCCAGCGCCACCAGATCCTCGGCCGAGGTATGGCCGAAGGCATGGTCTTCGTCCGGGGGGCGTGCCGCGTAGACGATGGCCACCGCAGCAGCGATTGACATCATCAGGTCAAGCGCGCTGTCAGCAAGGCTGGCGGCGATGGAAAGGGCCCCGGTTTCGGCCAAGGCCCAGAGCTTCAGCGCTACCAGAACCCCGGACACCAGAACGGACGCAAGTCCCGCCGAAAGGGTCAACTTCAACCCTGACGGCGCAGGGTTATTCGATCGTTTCATCAGGCTTTACCCCCCAGATAGCGGACTTGCGGACCCAGCCGCGCTGACCGTCCAGCGCCACCCGGCACCAGTCGACGTTGCATTCCAGAACTCGTCCGATCACCCCCATTTCGGCCTGGGCGATAACGGTCGCGCCGTCTTCGGGGGCGTGTTGAAACTCGGCCATGTCCAGCGTCACCAGAACCGTTCGCACGCCCGACAGAAGCGAGTAATGCACCCAGCCGCCTGCGCCTTCCTGATCCTCGACCCGGCGCCAGTTTTCATATTCGGCGGTGATCTTCAACGGCATACCGGCGCGGGTGAAGACCCAGTCGATCCGGTGCGTCAGGCCGGGTCCGCGCCGGGCGTTGCCCTCGCTGCCTTTCAGCGACACGAAACGCGGCAGCGGCAGGTTGGTCACGCAGCCGACATCGGGCTGGCATTCTGTCTCGGCCGGGGTCTCGATCACCGGGGTCTCGGTGACCATGGGCGGGTCGGTCTCTTGCGCCGTGGCGGGGAGGCCCCAAAGCATCACCAGAACTGCCAGTTGCAGATAGGTCGGTCGCATTCCGTGTCGTCCTTGCCTGTCCCGGCAGGTGCCTTGTGGCGGACCTGCAGCCCATACTGCGCGCCGGGTCTTGTGCATTGCCCCGCTTGGTTGCACCTTGCCTGAGAGATGCCTGATTTGGAAGTCCCGGGGAGAAGTTGCATGCCTGCCACCCGCCTGACCGTGGTCGTGACCCGACGCCTGCCCGAAGCCGTCGAAACCCGGCTGAAAGAGCTGTTCGACGTTGAATTGCGCGACCCCGATACCGCGATGAGCCGTGACGAGCTTGCCGCCGCGATGCGCCGGGCCGATGTGTTGGTGCCGACAATCACCGATATGATTGACGCGGCCTTGCTGGCGCAGGCAGGCGAAAGGCTGAAGCTGATCGCGAATTACGGGGCCGGGGTGGACCATATCGACGTCGCCACCGCCCGGCAGCGCGGTATTCTGGTGTCGAACACGCCCGGTGTGGTGACCGAAGATACCGCCGACATGGTGATGGCGCTGATTCTGGCCACGACCCGCCGCATTCCCGAAGGCCTTGCGGTCATGCAGGCGGGAACCTGGGCCGGCTGGTCACCGATGGCGCATCTGGGCGGGCGGATCGGCGGGCGGCGTCTGGGCATCCTTGGCATGGGGCGGATCGGGCAGGCGGTGGCCCGGCGTGCGCGCGCCTTTGGCTTGCAAGTGCACTACAACAACCGCAAACGTCTGCGCCCAGAGCTTGAGGCTGAATACGAGGCGACCTGGTGGGAAAGCCTTGACCAGATGCTGGCGCGGGTCGACATCCTGTCGATCAACTGCCCGCATACGCCCTCGACCTTTCACCTTTTGAACGCCCGGCGGCTTAAGCTGATGAAGCCCACCGCCGTTGTCGTCAACACCAGCCGGGGCGAGGTTCTGGACGAAAACGCCCTGACCCGTGCCCTACGCGCCGGTGAGCTTGCCGGGGCCGGGCTGGACGTCTACGAGCGTGGCGCCAGTCTTAACCCCAGACTGCGGGACCTGCCAAACGTGGTTTGCCTGCCGCATATGGGATCGGCCACAATCGAGGGGCGAATCGAAATGGGTGAAAAGGTCATCATCAACATCAAGACCTTCGCTGACGGCCATCGCCCGCCCGATCAGGTCGTTCCGGGGATGATCTGACCGGCCGTGCAAGGCGAATATGTGCCTTTCAAGCAACGCTTCACTTGAAAGAT
>CAIXBE010000371.1 GCA_903917595.1 uncultured Rhodobacterales bacterium | reverse complement strand
CATTGTAGAAGTCTGCCGGTTGTATCATGGCAAAGGTGGCGAATTATTTGACACGATGGCGGTGCATGGCCTCGAAAATTTACAGCGCGCCAAAGAAAAGAACAGCGGCGTACTCTGCGTCGGTGGCCATTGTGGCAATTGGGAGCTGATTTCACTCTCCTCTAAAAAGTATCTTGACGAGAGCGTCTGGGCGATTGTCCGCACTCAGAACAACCCGTACCTGAATACACTAATTGAAAAAATGAGAATGGTGTACGGTAACAAGGTCATTTATACCAAATCAGCGCTGAAGCCGATGCTTGGCGTTTTGCCTAGTTACACACAACTTGGCATGGCAGCCCTTTTGCCGCACCACGCCCTGCGCATTGCTGAGGATTCCAGCGCTCTGGTCTATGATGGCGAGCAGAGCACACAAGGTCAGGCGGGCCGAGAAAAGGTTCTGGCATCAGGCAGTTCTGGTGCCCGTGTCGTAGTATTCGGCGCGCAGGAAGTGATGAACCTGAAGACGGACGAGTCCAAAGAGGTCTTCCGGGATCACGACGTCATATATGTGTATCACAATCGGATCGATGTGGTCGGCGACAAGCTGGCCACCGAGGAGCGTCTGCCTGAAGCTGTTGAAGATGCCATCGACGATCTAATCATTTTGGTACGCAAATTGACTTCTGCAAACGCGACCAACATCCTGATCACGGCAGACCACGGCTTCATTTACCAGCACCGGCCCTTAGAGGAGAGCGACTTCTCGATCGCCGAGGTTCAGGGCGATGAAGTGCTGGTCAAGAACCGCCGCTTCGTGCTGGGCAAAGGCTTGCCGGAAACCAAGGGCATGCGGAAGTTCACCTCGACCCAACTCTCCTTGACCGGTACGATTGAGGCCTTGATCCCCAACTCGATCAACCGCCTTCGCGTAAAGGGGGCGGGCAGTCGCTTCGTTCATGGCGGTGCCACGCTGCAAGAGTTCGTGGTGCCTGTGCTGCAAGTCGGCAAAGGCCGTGACAGCGACGTGCGCCAAGTCGATGTGCAGATCCTGACCAATGGGCGCAACCTAATTAGCTCCGGGCAGTTCGCAGTCAACTTCTACCAGGTGCAGCCGGTTACCGACAAAGCCCAACTACGGCAACTGAGGGCGGGAATCTACTCGTCCAATGGCGTGCTGATTTCTGACAGCCATGACTTGGCCTTTGACTTCCGGTCCGAAAACGCCCGTGAGCGTGAATTGCCCTGCAAGTTTCTGCTCTCCCGTGTGGCGGACCAGTTCAACAACCAAGACGTATTCCTCAAGCTTGAGGAACGGGTTGGCAAATCCAGCCATTATCAGGACTATGTCAGCCTGCAGTTTCAGCTCCGCCGTGGCATCTCCACCGACTTCGACTTTTAAAGGACCCCCCGATGAGCGACGACCTCGACGCCAAGATCAACGCCCATTTCGCAGGATTCGTGGTCCGCAAGGATCTGGTCAAGGCCGTCAAAGGCAATGCAATCGTGCCGACCTATGTGCTGGAATACCTGCTGGGTCAGTATTGCGCGACAGATGATGAGTCTTCCATTGAAACCGGCATCGAGACGGTCAAGGAGATCCTGCGCAAACACTATGTCCATCGCAACGAGGCCGGGCTCATCCAGTCGGTCATCCGCGAGAAGGGCCGCTACAAGGTTATCGACCGGATCAGCGTGGCCCTCAACGAGAAGACCGACGCCTATGAAGGGGTCTTCGAGAACCTGTCCATCAAGCGTGTGGCGGTCGACAGTGGCACCGTGAAGGCCAACCCCAAGCTTTTAGTGAGTGGTGTCTGGTGCATCGCCGACGTGCAGTACGAGTTCTCCGAGGATTCCCGCGTCTCGCCCTGGGTTCTGGAAACCCTCAAACCGATCCAGATCGCACGGGTGGACTTTGAGAGCTACGTTGAAGCCCGAAAGCAGTTCACCACAGAGGAATGGATCGACCTCTTGATGCAAAGCATCGGCT